>JAFDFO010000116.1 GCA_019309815.1 Deltaproteobacteria bacterium | reverse complement strand
TAACATCAATCCCAATCCATTGCAAGATCACGCATGATGTCCTCACGAGATCTATTGGAAAGAGAGTGACTCAAGACGAGTTCGCCATTCTCGTACAAGAAGACCGTGGCCTCCGGTTCCTCGAGGGCCAACAGCCAGATAGCTTCACCAGGGGGTACAAAGACATCGTAGAGATCATAGATCATGCCAAATGCATTCACGCGAAAGCGGATGTGCTTCTTGAGAAATCCCTGATGCGTGCGATGATGAAATAGACTCAGCCCTCGACCAAGCACCGCCCCCTTCGCCCGATTCATTGTCAGATTCACAAGGGTCCCGGCAGCTACCTGATACCCAGCGAGTGGGCTTTGTTCGACCACCACGTCCATGGGCAGGTCGTTCCTTTGAACAGACTTGATTTGGCCAAGACCCAGGTGTACTTTTTCCAATATGAGTATGGCATCTTCCAGGGCAAGGCCGTGCAGATACGGCATTTGATAAGTCACGGGGCGGCTTCCCAGGCTGACTAACAGATCCATGGAATCACCCCGGGAGACAACGGTGCCGGAAGGCGGGGTATGGCCTACGATCTCGTCCTCGGCCGCCCTGTCGCTGAATGTGCGAGATACAATGCCTCGAGACAGACCGTTCTCGTCCATAATAATACGTGCCTGTCGGATATCCATACCCACGAGATTTGGCACGACTAGACTCTTGGGACCTTTGGAGACCACGATGCGGACATCACGGTCCTTTTTGACCTCGCTACCAGGCCCGGGATGTTGGTATGCGACATGGTTCTTTGGAACGTCAGACCTGTACTCAAAGCCACTTACCTTGATATTGAGTCCCAGGTCGGTCAGAATGTCCAAGGCATACACCACGTCTCTGCCAACAAGCTCCGGAACGATTACCGTATCCTCACTTTTGATGATGAACCTCAGCGTAAAATATGCGCTGATCCCCGCTACGGCGAGAAAAACACAAAGCAGAGCTGCTGTTTTTACCACACTCCTCACGTCACCGTCCTCTTTAGACGAACCGCAAAAAAGCCGTCCATGTTCTGTTTGTGAGGGAGGCTCCTGAAGCAGCCGGAGCTGTCTACCAGGCCTGCATCCATATCCAACACTCCAATCGGTTCTCGATCTATAACAAATTGTGCTTGATTCTTCAAAAAGTCTTGGACGACATCCTCACCTTCCTCAGGCTCGAGACTACACACCGCGTAGACCAGGTGACCACCGGGCTTGACAAGAGGCGCAAGACAGCCAAGGAAACGCAGTTGATCTGCCCGAAGTCTTATGAGATCCGCCTCGGTCTTCCTCCATTTGGCGTCCGGATTCCTACGCAGAACGCCGAGGCCGGAACACGGTGCGTCAAGCAAGACGCGATCAAAACTATTGAAGTGTGCAATGGGAATCGATTCTGACAGGTCGTGGTGCCACATGGTAACCGACGAAATGCCAAGACGCTCCAAAGATGTCTTGAGTTGATTCAATTTCCAGGACTGGTTTTCCATGGCTTTTACCTTGCCGCGATCTTTCATAAGCTGAGCAATGTGGCCGGTCTTGCCACCATACCCGGCGCAAGCATCCAGGACTGTTTCACCCGGACTTGGATCGAGTAGATGAGTGATTAGTTGTGCGGCTTCATCTTGCACCTGAAACCAGCCATCCTTGAACGAAGGGAGATCCATAATCGCATGCCTCAACCTCCTCAGCGATAGCCCATCCGGGGCAAAGGGGGTCTGTGTTACATGGCTAACCTGTTTCTTCAGCGAGTCCATCAGTTGTTGTCGACTCACCTTCAACGTATTTGCCCGCACTGTCACGGGCGGGATCTGGTTGTTTGCCTCACACAATCGTTTAGTCTCCTCAATCCCCAGACGTTCACCCCACCGCTCGACCAGCCATAGAGGGTGAGATTCTCTGACGGCGATGGCCTTGATAGGATTATCCCTATCGTCCGGCAGCGGGATCTCTTTTCCTCTACGCACGGCTGCCCGCATTACGCCATTTACAAAACGCACCACCCACAATGGCTCTCTAGCCTTCGCCATTTTCACAGCATCATTGACTGCAGCAGATGGAGGAATGCGGGAATGAAAGAGGATTTGAAAGAGACCCAGACGGAGTATGTTTAGAACAAATGGATCTATTTTGTGGACGGGGGTCGTTGAGAGTTGCGAGATCACCCAGTCAAGGCGGCTCCGCCAGCGAAGCACTCCGTAGACCAGTTCCGTGGCTAGCGCTCGGTCCTTTCTAATGAGCTTTCCTTCCTGTTCAAACGCTCTGTGAAGGAGTTGTTGCGGAAAGGCGTTCGAGTCATCCAGGCGGTTTAAGACCGAGAGGGAGATGCGACGGGAAACGGCTACCATAGCTCTGTCATCCAAGGAGTGTGCCGGGCGACACAGAAAAGCCCCTTAAGAAGTCTTTGATGGGGAGGCGTTTTGCGGACTCGAGTTGAACCTCGTGCAAAGCCAATGTGCCCTGACCGGTGGCAACATTCAAGTCATCCGGGAATCCTTCCAGGACGGTTCCCGGCTTCTCCCGGGTAGGGTTCTGAAGGGCTTTGGCCTTCAAGACCTTGAGTCTCTTGCCGGATAGAAACGTAAAGGCACCCGGCCAGGGATTCATCCCCCGGACGAAGGAATCCAGAAATTTGCCATCCTTGGACCAGTCTATCCGCCCATCTTCCTTTTTCAGCAAAGGGGCATAGGTGGCACGGGATTTGTCCTGGGCTTTACCCGCAAGATCATCGGACTTGAGCATGGCCAAAGTCTCGATGAGGAGTTGTCCACCCTCCTCAGCCAGCCGCTGACTAAGACTCCCGGTCGTGTCCTCCGGTCGGATCGGAACTCTGGCGCTTAGCAAGATGTCTCCTGTGTCCAGGCCTTCGTCCATCCAGATTGTGGTTACCCCGGTCTCGTCCTCCCCATTGATAATGGCCCACTGGATCGGTGCCGGCCCCCTGTATTTGGGAAGCAGCGACGCATGGATGTTGATCGCCCCAAGATGAGGTATCGACAGAAAAGAGCCCGGCAAAAGACGGCCGTATGCGACCACAACAAAGAGATCCGGATCCATAGGCATGATTTTCTCGACAAACCAAGGCTCCTTGACCTTCGATGGTTGCAGTACTGGATAGCCCATTGCAGTGGCAACCTCCTTGACCGGCGGGGGAATGAGCCGACGGCCACGCCCTTTTGGACGGTCTGGCTGTGTCACTACAGTAAGGATGTCATGTTGTTCTTCATGGAGTCTCCTCAAGGTGGGGACGGCGAAATCGGGGGTACCCATGAAGATGATACGGTAGTTGCTCATACAATTCCAGTTGGCTAAGGTTTTCTGACCAGCGAATACTAGACTACAGGAGTATTGGAGTACTGGAGTGATGGATTGTAAAAAAATGAGGAAGAAAGTAGTGTCTTTTCCCAGTACTCCAATACTCCAGTACTCCAATACTCCAGGTCGTTATTACTCCATCACTCCATTACTCCAAGCACTTATGCCTTACAAATACTGTTTCGCCATGAGCATGTACCATAGCCCACCGGCAATGATATCCCCTTTCACAGCCGCTTTCTCGAAAAAGTCTCTGAGTTGATCCTTCTTCACCCGGCAGACCTCTATCTTTTCAGATGGCTCCAGTTCCTGATCTTTTGGCACAGCGTCCTCGTCCAACGCCACAACCACACAATTGGCTGTCTCTTTGACGAGTGCGCTATTAAGGGTTAGCTCGGGCGAGATCTCCACAATGATTCCAGTGTATCCCGTTTCCTCCTCAAGCTCACGAAGGGCACACGTCTCCACATCTTCTTCGTCTGAGATAACACCCGCAGGAAATCCAATCACATGACGATCCAAAATGACCCTGTACTGTCTCACAAGGACTAGATCGCCTGATTCTTTGAACAGCGGCATGACAAGGACTGAGGTTCGGGCGTTGACCCGCTCGATATAATCCCAGTTTAGTACCTGACCCTCATCGTTTTCATAGATGATCCTTCTAGGCCTGATCCAGGGACTTTCAGTGAACTCAACATTCTTCAAGATGTTCATGGAATACCTCGCCGGTATAAACGCATAGACGCATGTTGGCTCACACTTTTTCTTCCGCGGGTTGATCTTCACCGCCAGTGTAAGCCACCTGAACAACGCTGACGCCGGTAATAATCGCTGACACAAGACCTATCATGATCACGGGAAACATCTGAACGACGTGACCTGCCAGGGTGAACCCTGCCGCCTCGTTTTTCGGGACGCCAAAAATTAAGAGTGCAAACACACCCCCGGCTTCCCAGAGCCCCCAATAGCCTGGAGCAGAAGGAAGTGAGATGAAGAAACAGAGGATAACCATCACCGCATATATTTCGAGGAAGGAGAGGTTGATGCCAGGACACCCAAGAGAGAACACATAGTATGACGCACCCCCTGCCCCCCACACCAGAAACGACAGTCCAAGACAAAAGGCAACTTTGCTGGGGCTCTTCAACAGATCGAAACCGGCCGAGAAGTTGTCAAAAATGTGGACCAGTCGCACACAAAATTTCTCTCTGAATTTCTCCTTGAAGGCGTTGCTGGCGAAAAAGAGCACGCGTGGAAAAGCCAGCACCACCTGCCTTATGAATCTCTGCGTCTGTTTGACACTCACCAGGACAATGCCTGCTATCAGTACGATACTAAACTGCAGAGTTCTTATTCCGATGTGCTCGAGAGTCGCCTTGTTCAGATGATAGTCGCCAAACTTCATATCAAGCTCTGGGCTGATTTTCACAGTCATAAGGACTAGGACAAAAGAAGCCAGAAGTACGACCACGTCAAAGACCCTTTCGGCCCCCACTGTGGCAAGCACCTTGGAGAAAGGCACCCCTTCCTTTTTGTACAAAATGGCCGGTCGAGCCAGTTCTCCCACCCGGCCAGGTAAAATGCTGTTTAGCATAAATCCGATCATAAGTGGGTGATGAGCACTCCAGAAGTCCGTCTTCTTAAACGGACTCAGAAGAAGCTGCCACCTGACTACCCTGAATATAAAACTGATCCATATGATCACTGACGTCGGAATGGCCCACCAGTAATTCACGCTCTTCAAATAGTTTACCAATTCCGACAAGGGGATATTCCGAAACACCACGTAAAGGGCAATACCAGACAACAAAAGCCCGATGATTAGGGTTACGATGATTTTTTTGCTTCCAAACATAAGTATTAGGATAATTCGCCTGGTGTGATCAGCCTGTGAACAGGGGGATTTACAACAGAAAAAAACACAAGATCATTCGCCAGCCAAAAGCTCCCGGGCCCTTTCACTATCTTGCTTGATTTGCTCAGCCAGTGATTCAGGTCCTGAGAACTTCTTTTCGTCTCTAAGCCGGTGAACGAAGTTCAAGCGAATGGGTTGGTCATAGATTGCCTTGTCGAAGTCAAAGATGTGCGCTTCCACCCCGAACTGACCATTCTGAAAGGTAGGGCTATATCCAATGTTGGCCACGCCCTTGTAAATACTGCCATCATGTTCAACGGTGACGGCATATACTCCTGTCTTGGGACAGAGTTCATCATACAGCGTCAGGTTAGCGGTGGGAAACCCCAACAGCCTTCCGCCGCGATCACGGCCATGGGCAACTGTACCACGTACCTGATAATGGCGCCCCAACAATTTTCCGGCGACTTCGACATTTCCTTCTCTGACCAGGTTTCGGATCTCGGTACTGCTGATGCGATGGCCTTCCAGAGCAATCCATTTTGATATGATCACCTCAAAATCGAGGGTTGCCGACATTTCCCTGAGCAGCGCAACATCTCCTTCACGCTTTCTGCCAAAAGAGTAATCTTGCCCCACGACAATTGCCTTCATGCCAATCAGGTCAAGCAGCACGTCTTTCACAAAACTGCGGGCAGGAGTGGCTGCAAACTCACCTGTAAACGGAACACATACGAGCGTATCCACGCCTGTTTCGCCTATCAATTCGATCTTCTGGTCGTAAAGGGTTATGAGTGGGAAGTGTTTGTTGGAATTGATGACCCGGATGGGGTGGGGTTCGAACGTTATCACGACAGAGGTGCCTTCTATGCTCGCTGCCTTTTCAATGACTTGGCGGAAAAGTGCCTGGTGTCCTATGTGAACACCGTCGAAATTACCCGTCGTTACAACGGCATTCTCAAACGGGGTTGAGATTTCTTTAAGATCCTTGACAATTTGCATGATTTCGCCCTTTAGGTTGGTCTTGACAAGTGACCCAAACATTTATATATAATTCATTCATTCAGCAAAATCAATCCTTTTGTACCTTCCAAAATGCCGAAGTGGCGGAATTGGTAGACGCGCTAGGTTCAGGGTCTAGTGGGGGTTTCCCCGTGGGAGTTCGAGTCTCCCCTTCGGCACCACCCTTGATAATATCAAGTACTTCATGACGCCGAAACAAGTCCTAGGATAAGGTTGAACAATCGAGTGGGTTGAGATATGATCTGCATATCTTGAGTATTTCCAAATTAGAGATACTTGGAAGATATCCTGAAAATCTCTCGGCCAAGAATATCTAAAGGTTTGGCAAGATATCTTGAATTGGCTTCCAGAATGCCCAACTAAAGATAATGGGAAGTTATCGTAAATGTGATACTCATGGACCTATTTAGGATTATGGTTGTTCGCCTTCAACTATGCGTCAAGAGAGCCAACCACAA
>JAFDFO010000349.1 GCA_019309815.1 Deltaproteobacteria bacterium | reverse complement strand
TGGCGATTTCCGGGAGTTTCTTGGGGCCAAGGACAATGAGCGCGACAGCCAGAATCACGATAATCTCTGGCATCCCCATGCCAAACATGCGTAACTCCTCTAAATAAGGGCTGGCTTTCCGTGCAAAAACTGCGTTAACGTATATTGATATCTTCAGCTAGTGTCAAGGCATATCCAAGCGGTGAGGTCCTCCTTGACAACGCACACGCCCTTTCCTATGAAAGCAACTGGGCCGGAGTGGTGAAATTGGTAGACGCAGAGGACTCAAAATCCTCCGGACCTTGCGTCCGTGTCGGTTCGATTCCGACCTCCGGCACCATAAAAATGCCCGCGAACAAAGGGGCCTTGGCACTGCCAGGCCCCTTTTCGTGTTCTGGACGGATTTACCGATCTTGACCGGTTAAGGGTTTCTTGCCGTCAGTGTAGCAGAGACATGAGGCATTGATCCCGGGTCGTAGTCCAACCGTAAGCAATGGATTGACTTCTGGCAGTTGGCGCAGCCACAAGCCTCCTCAGCGCCTCAATTGCCGCGGCCTTTCTCCTTGCCTTTCCATTGGCCATTTCCTATAAAGCTGGATGTCATGAATGTACTGCTGATTGAAATGAATCCCTTCGCACCTGTATCAACGCCTATATCACTGGGTTACATTGCCGCTTATCTAAGGACCAAGGGATTCGTTGCGGAGACCCTCACGTTGGGAGAGGACTCTTCAGTCTCTCCCGTCAACTTGTATCACTATATTGACTCCTTTCGGCCTGCCCTGGTCGGCATTTCGGCTTACCAGAGAACCATGCTCTGTGTGCTCGGCCTGGCTAAGTTCATCAAGTCCGTAGACAACAACATCAAGGTGGCTATCGGAGGGCCGCAGGCGACTTTCATGCCGACCGAGGCTTTGGGGCAAATGCCCCATGTTGACTATATCTGTCGTTCTTCCGGTGAGACAACCCTGCTGGGGATTGCCCGGGCAGTGCAGGAAGGGACGCCCTTTTCGAACCTGTCAGGAGTGAGCTACAGGGACTCTGATAATCGGGTTCGCGATACGGAACCCCTGGACCAACTTCCTGATCTGGACAGTTACCCCTCTCCCTATCTGGAGGACGTCTTTGATTATTCCGGTATGGGCGAAGCCATCATGCTCACCTCTCGGGGCTGCCCTCACAACTGCATCTTTTGTTACACTCCCCGTGCCTTCAACCACAAGATCGCTTTTCATTCCGTGGACAGGGTCATGGAGGAGATCAGGTGGATCAGAAAGAAGGGGATTCGGAGGCTCTGGTTTGCGGATCCCAATGTCTCCTATAAATGGAAAAGGATGGAAGAATTACTCGACCGGATGTTGAAAGAAGAACTGAAGATGCAGATGTGGTTGCAGACACGGGCCGATCTTGTAAATCCGGAAATGATGAGAATGATGAAACGGGCAGGAGTCAGCACCCTGGCCTTCGGCCTGGAGTCGGCTTCGGAACGGGTTTTGCCTGAGCTGGACAAGCACATGTCTATCGAAAAGATCACTGAAGCCATCAGAACTACCCAGAGTGAGGGCATTGAGGTTGAGCTCTTTACGATGTTCGGACTTCCTCATGAGACCTTTGAGGATGGATTAAAAACCCTGGAGTTTGTGAAGAAGAACCAGGTGAAAATCATGGGTAACACCAATTCCCAGCAGATGAAGATTTACTTCGGCACTCACATGTCACAGCATTATGAGGATTACGGGATTCGCCCTTTGAATACCCGTCGCAATGCATACATGTCCATCGGGTCTCAGTACGAGACAAACTGGATGAGCTACAAAGAGATGCAGACCCTTCGGGATCTTTGGCGAGCTGAATCCCTGGACCGAGGGAGACGAATTGTGTCGTGATGGCGAGGCAAAGCAATGTCTGTGACTCGCGAGTGACGCCTTCCTGGGGAATGAACGTTTTTCGACTCGCCTGTGTGAGAAAATGACGACGTCAGCTATTGACAAGGTATGCGTGATCCTGGGGAACCGGGATGAGACAAAGCTCAAGGAACTCAACGAGTTTCTCAGCCGCCTCTTTCCTTACCTTAATCTTACGTGTAATATTTATGTCTTGGCAACGAGTCTGTCTGAAGGTATGCCCCAGGTGGAACGTATCCAGAAGGGCATGAAGGCCTATCTGAGGGAGAACTTGTTTGTCCGCTACTATCTTCATTTCGTCCATCCCGTACCCCAGGGAGGCACTGGTGACCTCGGCTACTATGAGGAGTATTACTACCACCCCTGGAGGCGGGGGAGTTCTGAGTTTGACCTGGAGGGATACATGCACGAAGAGAGCGCCCGGCTTATGTTGATTCCCGCTTTGGTTCCAGGCGAAGAGGATGATGAGCTTTTCGTAGGGGGACTCCTCGAGGCGCTCAAAGAAAGGTTCCCTCTGCTGAGCCTTTGCCTTGGTGAGGGGACCTTTTCCCTGGTA
>JAFDFO010000348.1 GCA_019309815.1 Deltaproteobacteria bacterium | reverse complement strand
ACTATGTTTCCCGCTTTGGCTTTGACGTTCAGGGAGACCAGTTTCGGGCTGCTCTTAAAACCCTGAATGGCATAGATAACTGTCTCGTGGCCGGGTTGCACTGTCACTTTCTTCCGCCCAACAGGAGCTTGGAAGCTTATGCCGCCATTGCTATCCGGATGATTGAACTTTCCAGAGATCATTTCGCTGATACTTACCCCAGGTTCATTGATCTAGGCGGAGGATTTTTCAGCAAAATGAGTCCCGACTTGAGGCAACAGTTTCCCTGCCATGTGCCCGATTTTCGCGAATATGCAGAGGCCATTGGTTCGCAGTTTGCTGACGCGTTTCCAGACGATTCAGGGCCCATGTTGATTCTGGAACCCGGGATTGCCATCACGGCAGACATCATGAGATTTGTGGCTAAAGTGATTGACATGAAGAAGGTTGGGTCCAAAACGGTGGCACTTGTGTCAGGGAGCATTTATAACATTAAACCGACTTTGAATGATAGAAACCTGCCGCTCCTCGTAATAGGCAACAATACAAAGTCAGAAGTACGCAACGAACCGGTCGACCTTGTTGGATATACGTGCATGGAAGGCGATTGCCTATATAGAGCATACGAAGGTCCACTCTCTGTCGGCGATTACGTCGTCTTTAATAACGTGGGGGCTTACACCGTAGTGCTGAAACCGCCCTTTATCCATCCTTGCCCCGTAATCCTTGCATACGATTCCGCGTCAAAGAAATTATCCGTCATAAAGCGTCAGGAGAGGATTTCTGACGTGTTTTCGACCTATGAATTCTAGTGATAAGGACGCCATGTCAGCACCAACGTATTTGTTCCTATCCGGGTGCTACCGCTCCGGCACAACGCTTTTGGAGAAACTCCTGCATAGCCATGAGAATATCTGCCTCGCCTCCCAGCCATTTCCGTTGCTTTATTTTCACGCAAAATCAGCATTCTATGAGGCGATTGGGATTGAGCGCCGTTACCCACTAGATCATCGCTTCCTGGAAGACGGGTACCAGGAAGAAGAATTCTATGCCTTTCTTGATCGGTTTGTCATATCGCCGGAAAGACTGAATACAATATTTCAGGAGATGGGGGAATATAAGCTGGGCCTTTGGACTCCTGAAATCCTGGCATTCGGGGATCAGGTTACTCCTGGAACCTTCATGGACATCTATGAGCAGCTAAACAACATCATTGCCAGGATCTTCCCTAAGGAGCACATTCTCTTTCTTGGGAGCAAAGAAGTCCTCTGTGAAGAATATGTCCCCTACCTGTTGTCCAAAGGATCTCGAGCTATCATCATTATACGCGACCCCCGTGACATGATCACGTCACTCAACATTAGCGAGCGTGACAACTTAACTGGCTCTAATCGGCCCATCCTATACAGCCTGCGAATCTGGCGTAAGAGCGTCGCCATTGCCCTGGCTTGTGAAACCCACCCGAATTTTGTCTGGTTACGCTATGAGGATATCATAGACAATGCTCTTTTGGTGTTAAGCCATATCACCCCTTCCCTAGGCATAAGACAATTTTCCGAGGAGTCATTCAGTGAGGGGATTCGTGATCAGCACGGTAAGCCTTGGAAGGGAAACTCCTCCTTTGATGACGTATCGGGTATCTCAAGCGCTTCCGTTGGCAGGTATGCGGAAACCTTGCCTGCAAACGCAACGGCCTACATTGAGTCCTGTTGCTGGCCGGAAATGAAAGTCCTTGGTTACGATTTCTTTTGTCAGCCTCATTTCGACGAGGGTGCTGTTCGTTCCTATGCAGAATCCTTTCAGGTTGAACATGAGAAATTCTCGCCTGATTACAGTTGCCGCCCTGATCACATTGAAGAAGAGCTCGAACGGTACAAAAGGCTGGAAGAGCGAGGGAGAGATCATGATGCCGCAGACACAAAGCGGTGGTTCTTGTATGAGGCAGCCTATCAGAAGCTTCGGTCCGCAGTCACCCGAGAATGAAGCTCCCCCCCAGCGACTCGACCCGACACTACGTTCCCTCTATAGCGGTTGTCAAAAACATGTTCCTTTTACGGCAGTCTTGTTAGGCTGGCAAAGCTCCGTGAACTGGTTTATCCTTTCTGTAATCTGTGCCTATTTCATGTCCACGTCCGAGGTTCTTTCAAAGCTCCTCATGCGGGACAATGACGAGTGGACAGTTGGTTCCGCCGTCCTGTTGGTGGCACTCCCCTTTTTGGTTCCCCTTCTGATTGGGAGGGAGTCACTACCGTTTAGCCGGGACCTGATACTCCTCATAGCCATCCAGATTCCCTTTGAAATCCTTGCCTATTACATTTATCTCAGTGCGATCAGAATGGCTCCTTTGTCTCTCAGTGTCCCTTATTTGAGTTTCACGCCTGTCTTGGCCATCCTGACGGCTGCCCTTGTACTGGGAGAGCAAATATCCGTTCGGGGCTTTGTTGGAATCCTTTTGGTCACGGTGGGAGCTTATGTGTTGAATATAGAACGGTATGCCCATCATCCCTTTGACCCTATCAAGGCAATCTTCAGGACTCCTGGTTCTCGACGCATGCTTGTGGTGGCCCTTATCTGGAGCCTGACATCCACCCTGGGAAAGAAGGGCGTTCAGCTGTCCGATCCGACCTTCTTTGGAGTTTTCTATATGGTGACTTTGTCAATTCCGATGCTGGCTGTAGCCGGCTGGCGCGCAAAACGTCATGCGACCACAGTCAACTTGAAGGGCCGCAATCGGATCTGGCTCATACTGGGAGGCTTATCCATGGCACTGAGTATGCTGACCCACTTCCATGCCATCGAACTCGCACCGGTTTCCTACATGATCGCCGTTAAGAGGACCAGCCTGATCTTCAGTGTCCTGTATGGCGGTCTGATATTTAAGGAAGAGCACATCAGACAAAGGCTTCTAGGCACCAGCGTCATGTTGTCGGGTGCAGTCATTCTCTACCTGGCAACATAGAAACCTTTGCGGATGCAGATTTCAACTTGCATTTTATCTTGTACCCATGGATAGACTCGTACTGTTCACGGATGACACAGCCTTTGTGTCAACACGCCTATTAAAGGCTACGTTGCAGGCGGTGCAGTGCCGAAACGATGTGGCAGTGACTGCCGTATGTACCCGAACCCCCCTAAGACGGTATGGTCGCCTCTACTGGCACGCCCGAATCATGATGGGCGGGAGGATTCAATCCCTTTTTGATCCCAGCCGAAGGCGGATGTACAAAGCCTTAAGACCGTTAAACGTTGACCGAATAGCTCGGCAACACCGCTTCGAAGTCCTTGTCCCCCCGGACCAAAACGTCAACCATCCGGAATTCATTGAAGAGCTGAAGACCCGTCTCAAGCCAACTCTAGCGCTTTCTTATTATTGCCTCCAGAGATTCTCTCCTGCGCTCCTTGACGTCTTCGAATGTGTGGTGAACTACCACAACGGGCTTCTGCCGGAGTACATGGGATGGCGGGCCACAAGTTGGTCAGTATACCACGGGGAGACGGAGACGGGTTTCACCTTTCATCAGATGAACGAAAACATTGATGAAGGTAATGTATTCATTGAGGGCGTGGTAGCAACCAGACCGGATGCCGGCTGGCTCGATCTTGAACATGAAAAGGCAGTCGCGGCAGAAAAATGTGTTCCTCGGCTGATAGAGATGCTCGTGAAGCACCAAACCGGGCAGCCGCAAACAGGCACAGCCCGTTACTTCTCACGAAAGGATTGCCTGGAAATCACCCGAATCGGTGCCCCGTCCAAGCATACAAGTGCCGAACTAATGAAGAGACTGCATGCTTTCGGTCTTCTGGTCATGAAGATCAATGGAACATGGTATGAGGTCACAAAGCTGGAAAGAGTGTCGGCAAAGTCCAAGGTTCGCAAGAGCCTGAGTTTCCGGGCTGCTGACGGAATTATCATGCAACCAACCCGGTTTCGCTACGTTCCGTTCCCCTTGTACCGGTACCTGAGGTTGATTACACGGGCTGTACGATCACGACAGGCGATACAACAGTGAACTGAGAACCTAAATGCGTGTCTGCCTCAGGACCTCAAAGAGCGCCTGCGCTGTCTTCTGGGTCATCCCTGGAATAGCAGCAAGTTCTTCAACCGAGGCAGCTTTGATGCGTTTGAGACTGCCGAAATGCTTCAGAAGGCGTGTTTTCCGAGTTCTACCAATTCCAGAGAACCAATTCCAGAGATCCCTTCCAGGATCGAGCGACGATAGGTCTTCATCCGCCGCTTGCGGTGATACGTGATGACGTACCGGTGAGCCTCATCCCTGATTCTTTGAAGAAAAAACAGCACCTCCGGATTCTTCTTGAGCCCCACAGGGTTCTTTCGACCCGGTTTGTATACCTTGTCCTCGGTGTCTCCACGCTCCGGATCTCTTTTTGCAATCCCTATGAGGTCAAATAAACCATAGAGCCCCAAGGTTTTGAGCACGGCAATTGCTCTGTTGAGCTGTCCCTTTCCCCCATCCACGACAAGGAGGTCCGGCAGTGGATCCTTGGCACCCCCCTTTTTGTATCGACGCGTGAGGACCTCACCCAACATCGCATAGTCATCACCGCCTGGTGCAGTCTTGATTCGGTATTTGCGATATGCCGATGGCGCCGGATGCCCTCTTTCAAAAACCACCATGCCCCCTACCCCCTCGGTGCCGGCAATGTTCGAAAGATCAAAGCATTCTATGCGCTCAGGGTGTCGCTGCAGGGATAGTCGTCTTTGAACCTGATCGAGGAGCTCTTTCTCAGCCATGGCAGCCGCAAGTTCTTCCTTCAAGCCTTTCCTGGCATTCTGGTCTGCCATTCGGGCAAGGCTGGCCCGCTCGCCCCTCCTGGGCATCATGATGCGGACCTTCTCGCCTTTCAGATCGCTCAACCATTCCTCAAGGAGCATTTGATCTTCGGGTAGGACCGGCAACAGGATCTCTTCCGGAACGAATGGAGCCCCCTCATAGTACTGCTTCATAAAGGAGCTAATCATCTCTGCATCTGAAGCGACAGTCTCCGGAAGATAGAACGGCCGGTTTCCCAGCAGGAATCCCCCCCGGATAAAGAGTACTGTCATCAGAGCCGCCTTCCCGTGTCGGGCGAGCCCTACCACATCCCGGTCTCTGAAATCGGTGGTTGCAGCTACCTGTTTCTCCAGGGTCCTTTCGAGAGCAAACAGCCTGTCCCTGTGGGCTGCTGCCCTCTCAAAATCCTGGTCAGCCGCTGCAGAAGCCATCTGTCTCTTGATACGTTTGATCAACTCCGGCGTCCTTCCATTCAGGAACAGGACGACCTCATTTACAACGGCTGCATATTCCTCCGGATCTATATCCCGACTGCAGGGTGCAAGACAGAGTCCAATCTGGTAGTTCAGGCAGGGTCGTTCACGGAGTTTGATCTTGATGCTCTTGCACTTGCGCAGCTTGAGGGTTCTATGGATGACTTTCAGGGTTTCTCGAACCGCAGCCGTTGACGTGAACGGGCCAAAATACAGGGCTCCATCCTTTTGGATCTTTCGGGCAACTGTCAGATTGGGATAGGGAGTCTGGATGTTCAACCTCAGGCACGGGTAGCGCTTGTCATCTTTTAGGATCACATTGTACCTGGGCCGGTGCCGTTTGATGAGGTTCGACTCAAGGATGAGTGCCTCCTTCTCGGTATTCGTGAGGATCGTGTCAAAGCCGGAGATCTTTCCAATCAGAAGACTTGTTTTCAAATCCTTGGGGCCAGCATCGTAGGAGGCAACGCGTTTCTTGAGGTTTCTTGCCTTTCCAATGTACAGAATACGGCCTCTAGGGTCCTTCATGAGATAGACTCCCGGCGCCGATGGAAGTCCTGCAAGTCTTTCTTTCAGTTGTTTATGCATGTTAAGGTTGATGAACTCATAAAAAGTCATACGGCGGACGGCAAAGTAAAAATCTCCAGATGCAAGGCGCGCGAATCTTGAGGAATGAGGCGTACTTATTGTACGTTGCAATGACGAAAGACGAAGCGCAACGCCGCAGATGGACTTTTTACGAAGCCGTCAGGGTTACCTCAGATCCAAATCGATCGCTCGAAGCTCCTTGAGCTGATCCCTCAATTCCGCGGCCTTTTCAAAAGCCAGCTCCTGTACCGCTCTTTTCATCTCAGATTCGAGTTCCTGAATCATATGGTCGAGATCGTCC
>JAFDFO010000347.1 GCA_019309815.1 Deltaproteobacteria bacterium | reverse complement strand
GCGCAGGCGAGCACACAAAGGAACCAGTCCAGTGGTTGCCTCTCGTCGCCCTGCTGGTGGTCGGGGTCGGGACGCTGGTGGTGGACTGTTGTTCGGTGTAGCGTGTACGAAGAGGGAGGTCAGAGGAGCGCAATCAGTTCCCCAACCGTCAAATTTGCCTCTCGCATAATACTGCGTAGTGTCCCCCGCCGTAGTTCTTTGTGATTTGGAACAACGATGAGTTTCCCCTCTTTGATCATTATCAAGTGACTGCCCCGTTGTCGTTTCTCCTCGTATCCAAGTTTTCTTAGCACATGCACCATCTTTCGGCCTGAGATGACGGGCAGTTTAGGCATAGGCCGGACTCCGCACCGGTACAGAGAATATGGGGCGGAAGTCTGGCCGCCAGCCAGGTTCTTGCTCGGCCATCACTTCGAGATAGAGCGACATGGCTTCTTCGATATTTCTTTTCGCTTCCTCAAAGGTATCGCCTTGCGAGAAACAGCCCGGCAAGGCTGGCACGCTGACACTAAAACCACCATCCTCTTCTTGTTCAAAAACGGCATAGAATTCCATAGTCGACAAAATCCTCGGGAAAGATTGAGTAATTTACTCGGTAGTTGTGATTTAGCTAGAAGTTTCATTAGAAGTGCGGTAAAGTAAGGTCATGCAACTACCACTCGTACAACCAGCGCCGCTAGTATTGGAACATGCACCGGCATTTCAAGCCTTGTTTAAGAATCGGTGTCAATACCAACATTTTCAGAATTATCTGACAGGATTGATGGTGTTGGATAATAAGACCATGGCCAACATCACACGATGTGTGCTTGAAAGTGCTGACAAAACCAATCTGTCACGTTTTTTTTCTGAAGCAAATTGGGATGCCGAAGCTGTCAATAAAGAGCGGATTGCCTATATGTTACAAAAGACGGGAAGGCATCGTTTAGGTGCACGCAAGTCCGTATTGGCGATCGATGACACCCTGTCTGAACATGTGGGGAGTCTGTTTGAGTATATTGATAAGCATTATAATCATGGCAATAACACGTATCCACTGGCGCATAACCTGGTGACCAGCCATTATGTGAGTGGAGCCGTACGTTTTCCGGTAGGGTGGCGGTTGTATCGACGCTATGAAGAATTCACGCACTGGGAAGCTTTTGTCAACAAGCACTTTCCAGATGCAGTCATTCCTAAAAAGAAAAAGGAACGCAATCGTTTCAAGAAAGATGTGGAGGCAACGCTGCTGGAAGACCCGGAATTTCAGGTCTTGGATGAGGCGTTTCGAACCAAGATTACTCTAGCGGTTGAACTGGTAAAAGAGGCGACTGAGTTGGAGATACCCTTTGGAACGGTCCTTTTTGATTCCTGGTATCTGGCGCCCCTATTGCTGGAAGTGCTGGCAGAAAAGGGGAAAAAGTGGATTAGCATCCTCAAAATGAACCGAAACATAACGACCAACAACTTACGCATCCTTGATGAAGAAGGAAACCCTGTCCGCTTTGAAGGACCGCACATCAAGGTTGAAGACCTGATTCCTCTCATACCGGCATCGGCCTTCAAATCTGTTCAGATGGGAGAAGAAACCTACTATTGCTTTAGCAAAAATGTCCGCATTCCTTCTCTCGGCAAAGTCCGTTTGGTCATCAGCTTTGACAACTCTGACCTACAAGGCACTTGTGCGGTCTTGGTCACCAATCACTTGAGTTGGAATGCCAAGAAGATTATCGAAACGTATCTGCTGCGCTGGCCGATTGAAACTTTCTACCAAGAAGCGAAACAACAATTGGGGCTCAACAAATATCGCATGCGTTCAGCCGAAGCCATTCAAAAACATTGGTGTTTGGTGTTCGTAGCTTATTCGTTCCTGCACCTCGATTGTTTGCCAACTTCACGCCGGAAAGTTTTTAAGCCTATCAAAACCATCGGGCAAGTCATTCGCAAACAGGCGCAGGGGTTGATCGAACAACTTCTTTTGCATTCTCATATGCTATTTACGCAAGGTGTCGAAATGACCGAAGTATTCAAGCAATTATTCGCTAAGCAGGCTTATACTATGTCTTCATGATCGGTCCACTCTTTTCAGATCACAACTATCGAGTAATGATAATGGGTATTATTGTTCTGGCACTTTGATCACCTCTAGCGTGGTAGTAACAGCCGGTCATTGCCACGGAGTTACAAGGGTATTTCTTGGAGGGAATAACATCGCAATGCCAGACGGAGGCGAAACCATCGCTGTCCTTCACGAGTTCTCGCATCCAGAAGTTGATT
>JAFDFO010000346.1 GCA_019309815.1 Deltaproteobacteria bacterium | reverse complement strand
GCACTCCCTTTGTTGGCACGGACAAGGCGATAGGCGTGACTAAGGATGTCAGCCCGACACACTTTGTCATACAGGGCATAGAAGCGGAAGGCCGGGTCCTGCTTGGCCTTACGGTAAAGCTTCCTCTGCAGTGTCCTGATGTTCTCCGGGGTTACTAGCACAACGGCAATCCCCTCATCCTCCACTCTTCGGTCGCACAAACAAAGTAGGGTCCCTTCCCTTGGCGCAGGTTTTGTTGTCCCGACGCCTCAAACGGTACTATGAACCCCTCCGACTCCCGATACAGCCCTTGGCGATTTCGGTCTCCCTTATACGCCGCAGTTGATGCTCCTCCAGCATCACTGCACCGGGTCTCCAGCACTGGACTGATTATCTTCCGCTACATGCCACCCCTGCTACCCCGGAAGATCTCACCAACCGCTTCCGTTATCAAAGCCAGTGAGCAGCGGCCTTCCCCTCACGTCCACAGGGTCGGCATCTCCACTTTTATTAACGAGGCTACTTGTAGGTTCACTTTCGTTGCGGCCTGCAGCTTTGCCAATTGGGAACTCACGACCCCTGATTGCTCAGACGCCGCTCCCTTGAGCTACCAAGGTCTACGGACAACTCCTTGGGCGGGACTTGAACCCGCTATATAATCAGTTGTTACTGCGAACGGACGGGCATAAACAAGTACTGGGAACTTTGGGGGAACTTTAGGGACGCTGTTGACTGATTGGACATATTGGTGAAACGATGCTGCGTCAGGTCTACATTCTTGACAGATTGAGCTTTTCCTGAGTCTTTTGTGGCTTTCCTTAATTTGCTATCCTGGTTTCAGGTGCCGTTTTGATAGGAGTTGCCAATCTTCAGGAGAAGGACGTCACAGGGAGAATCTGACGCAAGACTCACGATTACAAGAAACTATGGGTAGTTTTGCGGTCTGACATTTCCTCAAGGTAATTACTGCAATCTAAAGAGGGAGTGCCATCCCTATCCATCTCTGAGAAAGAAAAGAGAGGGGCTACGCGGCCTGTGCGCAGCCCCTTTGAATGCGTGAAACCAGGAGAGACTTAGAAATTATATTCAAGCCGCCACTCTACGTCGTACCTGTTGTCATCGGTGAATAGCTCGCCGGTTAAATCCAGGATGGATCTGAACTTGCCGTAGTTGCCTATATCCAGCGAGGCCCCGATGGCGAGGGCATGGGGGGAGTCTTCCTTCCCATCCATGACGAAGTATTGACCTGGCGCACTTACAAACGAAGCTGTTGTGCTGTAGTCAGCGGGGTCTATGTCATAGCGCCACGCAAGGGAGATCTCCGGCATGATTGTCCAGCTATCCGCTGCCCACCTCTTTGTTGCGCGGACACCCAGATGTGAAACCAGCAGGTCGCGCTCTGTATCCTCGATTCTGAGCGCCAAAGGACCGCCTCCGGATTCGGTGAATCCATCCTCCCTGAAATAAATGTATTCAAGGGAGCCGAAAGGCTGAAGAATGGTTGAACGAGAGGTGAGGAGCCCGCCGGTTTCAATATAGGAGGAGTAACTTTCGCCGTCATGCTCGCTGGCGGTTGACCCTTCAAGGGCGCCTATCGTGAGCTGTCTCTGGTGGTTGTAATCCTCATCGCCCTTAAACATGGCAATGTCCACATAGAAATGATCATCCAGAGTGTAACTCCCGTAAGCAAAATGCCGGGAGCCGCCAACAGCACCTTCTCCATAAGCAATCTGCGAAGTGGTAGTCACTTCTGACTGATTCCTGCCAAACCCGGCAACGAGATTCTTGCCGAACGCTGTATCAAAGCCAAAGCTGCTAAAATCATCAGTGACAGGCAACAGCGTTGCTACGCCTGGCTGTTCTTCATTAAAACCCCTGACAAAGCCTTTGTGCCAGAGACCGCAGGGTTTTTCCGGTACACCGGTCAGTTCTGCAAGGTTTACGGTTGGGCCTGTGCCACTCCGTGTCGAGGCAAAAGCAGCACTCTTTCTGAGATTGTTGAGGCGACCCCGAAGGGCTCTGAAGCTCTTTCTTGAATTCTCTCTGTATTCCCTGGAGGATTCCGCATATTGTTCCGGGCTCACACTGGCGAAAGCACGGTCAAACTGTGGCTTCGAGAGTCTTTGGAATTCACCAATGACATCGTTGAGTTCACCGGAAGAAGTTAACCTGTCAAGGTATCCGGCAATGGCTTGTTCTGCCGGATTATCAGCCACAGTCTCAAAACTGGCTACATCGACTTCAATATCAAGGCTGTCAGCACTCTGCTCTGCCTCAAAGGTCAGAATAGCAGTATTGGGCACCTCCAGGCTGTCAAAGGCACCATCAGAAGTCTCGGAGGTAAGAACCTTGTATTCGGTATCATCGAGGAAAGCGCCACGATCAGCAACGATTTTGATGTTGCCGGAGAGGGTTGCCGTGCCGTTGATCTGCATAACACCACAGTTGCCATCCGGGTTGATGTGGGCGGTGTACTTGCCCTCGGGCGAGAAGTCATAGTCGTTGTCGACAACAAGCGTTCCTTCAATGACTTCAACCACCGAAACAGGAAGTTCCGGTACGGTGTACGTGCCAATGCCTGTTTTGAGGGCCTCGTCAAAGCCAAAAAGAACGCCTGTAAAGGTGCCGCTGCCATACAGGGTTGCAATGTCGTAGCCACTGAAGGGGTCACCAAGGGTTCCCGCAAAAACCACGCCGTTGGTAACCACCGGACTTCCCGTGAGGAATAGAGAGTCATCACCATGGCCCAAGATGACGCTGCCCTCCAAAGAGGTCCCCTCAAGAAGTGCAAGGGTATCGTGTCCGGAGCCCGTGTCGATGCTGATGCCGTAGCCAGGAGTGCCATCAATATCGGTTAGGGCAGAAACACTGCCGCTGTTGACTACTGTGTCGTTACCCCCTCCAGAGGAGATTGCGATATTGACGGCCGTTGCATTGTGTGTATTGCTCTTAGCCGTAGCCTTGACGTTAATGGTCCCATCATTGATTATCATGTCATGTCCACTTCCCGTCTTTATGCCGTAAGCGTAAGCGTTGGCGTGGGCGTGTGCGGCATGGTTGGTAGTGGGAATACCGAGAAAAGTGCTACTCGCATGTGCCGTAGAGTCTGCCGTTGCATGAACATCGATGGTGCCATTGTTTACGATATGACTTGTTCCGCTAGGGTCATGGATTCCTATCAATAAGGCTTCAGCGGTTGAGGTCATATCGGCACGGGCTCCACCGATCACTGAGTCAGCATGGCTCGAGCCGGTAACCTTAGAGGAAAGGCTCATCTGGATCGTGCCATCGTTAACAAAGATGTCGTCCCCTGTCCC
>JAFDFO010000345.1 GCA_019309815.1 Deltaproteobacteria bacterium | reverse complement strand
TGTAATTTGAAGGGATGGCCGCTCCACAGATGATTAATGCCTTTTTCTCCCCCCTGTCTATGGTATCTGAGTCAATGCCACACACAATGGCGAATAGATGAGGTGGGAAAAGCACTAACGATAGAGTAGCTATCACAAAGACAACACAAATTTTTCTCATCATTTTTTAACCTTCCTCCTGATAGCGCCGGGATAAACCGGCAGGTTGGTGTGAATGAAAGAGTCATACAGTAAAGGATTAGCCACCCATACTGACCTCGAGTCATGTGCGGTTGCCAGTAATGGCTTCCGTGAAGCGTTGACAGAGGCACGTGCAGGCTGGGTATTGAGCCGCGAAATAACGTTACGGAGTGCCGACGACGTAGGAGGGTGCGGAAGGCAACAACGGACGAGTCGTAATGGCGAGACTTGGTCGTGCTCCGCGAGGTCAGAGACCCCATGCATGTACGGAAACAACCTGCGCGAGAACCGGGATATCCTGTGTGCCTCCCTATCTGCATCAAAGGGACGCATTGGGAAGTCTGAGGACATACGCCGATGATGAACGGACACAGGAAGTCGGACATACCCAAAGTACCTGCGAAGTCTCCGAACAAAGCTGATAAAACGGTGGCGGAGGGGATGAAGGGAAGGGGTATGGCCAAAGGAAATCTGCGTCAGCAAACCACGTCTCGGACACAGTGCCGACAAAACGTGCAACATGCGCTGGAGCGGATACGTCAAGCAGCTAAGAGGGATAAACGGCTGCGATTCACTGCCCTTCTGCACCATGTTTACAATATGGATACCCTTAGATACGCCTTTTGGAATCTCAAAAGAGATGCCTCGGCAGGTATTGATGGGGAAACGTGGCGTCACTATGAGGAGAGGATGGAGGAAAATCTCCAAAACCTTTCTTTCAGACTCAAAAAGGGAGGGTATCGGGCAAAGCCGGTTCGTAGAGTATTTATACCTAAAGACGATGGTCGGCAAAGACCATTGGGTGTCACCGCGCTTGAGGATAAAATTGTTCAAAGAGCTGTGGTAGAGGTATTGAATGCGATTTACGAAACCGACTTTCTCGGGTTTTCGTACGGCTTTCGGCCTGAGAGAAGCCAGCATGATGCACTGGATGCTCTCTACGTCGGATTGCTGACGCAAAAGGTGAACTGGGTGCTCAGTGTTGATATCTGTAAATTTTTCGACACGATAAGTCATGAATGGTTGATTAAGTTCATCGAGCACCGAATCGCAGACAAGCGCATTGTGCGACTCATCAAGAAATGGTTGAACGCTGGTGTGCTTGATAATGGAAATCTCCAATTTAGCAAGGAGGGTACACCTCAGGGTGGAAGTGCATCGCCGTTTCTGGCTAACGTTTATCTGTATTACGTCTTTGATTTGTGGTCTCACCAGTGGAGACAAACCCAGACACGAGGAAACATTGTCATCGTTCGCTGGGCTGACGACATTGTAGTAGGCTTTCAAAGGAAGACTGATGCGGAAACGTTCAAACAAGCCCTTGCACAAAGGTTTCAGAAGTTCGACTTGGAATTGAATGAAGAAAAGACTCGACTTATTGAGTTTGGTGCATATGCTATAGGCAATTCCAAGAAGCGAGGCCAAAAGAAACCGAAGACATTCGACTTCCTTGGTTTCACGCACATTTGCGGGAAGAAAAGAAGTAATGGGATGTTTACGGTTGTCCGCAAGACGAAGCGCAAGAAGTTGCGAGCAAAACTGAAGCAAGTTAAGTTTGAACTTCGTAAGCGAATGCATGATCCAGTACCCGATGTAGGCCAGTGGCTCACCTCTGTTATCGAAGGGCACAACAGATATTATGGTGTCCCTATGAATGGAGATGCGCTTAATACTTTTCGATTCCAGATCGCGAAACATTGGCATCGGGTTCTGAACCGACGTAGCCAAAAGCCAAGTGTTACCTGGAAGCGTATGCAGCGTTATATTGATCACTGGTTACCACCTGCTAAAATCCATCATCCTTACCCCCTGCGACGATTTGGCGTTATTACCTGAGGCAGGAGCCGGATGCATTAGTAGTGCCCGTCCGGATCTGTGCGGGGGGCTGCCCGAAAGGGCAGTTCCTACCGCGACTTGTGGTTTGCCCATTTCTCTTTATTGGCACCACCAGGAAAACTTCAGTCCGTGATTGGGTTCAGATGCAACCTTCATCTGCCCCCCAAGATAATTCAATCCTCCTCGAATCCTATAGAGGACAAAATGTGAACAAAATATATGGTTCTAAGATCAAATCTTCTTTTTATCATTAT
>JAFDFO010000115.1 GCA_019309815.1 Deltaproteobacteria bacterium | reverse complement strand
AAGCTTCGCTGGGTCGTCGGCAAGAAGCCTGTCTTTATTGACGATGCCAGGGGCAATAAGTACGGAGAGGTGTTCACCGAGCATGAGGTCAACCGGACCCTGAGCGGGATCATTATCGATGAAATGGCCACGCAGTCCATCCTGGCGGCTATAGAGAAGAAGCCTGCTGCGGTGAAGAACCTGGCCAAGGAGCTGGAGATCCCGGCGCCAGATGCCTTAAAATATGTACTGGCTCTGAAGCGCAGGGGTTTTATAGAGATGGATGGTGTGGAGGGAACCTCCCCCGTCTACAAGTTCAAATCTGCTGAAGGAGGGAGGTGCTAGAGGTGGCTAATAAAGTTCTCATTTTAGGTGCAGGAGCGGCCGGTATCCAGGCGGCTTTGGCTGAAGCTGCTGCCGGCAACAAAGTCTATGTTGCAGAGCATTTCCCAAGCTTTGGCGGGGAGCGGATTCCGCAAGACAAGATCATCACAGACGGTGATGGTTTTTCGTCGCCTGATCTGGCAGCGTTCAAGAGCAACGACAACATTGAGTTTCTCAGGAACGCTGACGTACAAAAGCTGGTCAGTGAAAACGGCAATTACAAAGCAAAGATTCATTGCCGCACACCCCGGGTGGACCCTGAGAAATGCGATGAGTGCGGCAAGTGTATCACGGTGTGCCCGATCCACATGTATGATGATTACAATGAGGGTCTTGAATGGCGCACGGCTGTGGATTTCTTTGATTCAGGCTCGGGCTACTACAATATCTTCAAAGAGGATATGCCCGTTTGCCAGCGAACTTGTCCGATCAATTTGGATATTCGCGGGTATGTTGGCTACATTGCAGACAAGAAGTACGCTGAGTCACTGGCCACCATCCGGGAGCGACTCCCGTTTCCGTTGAGCATCGGGCGTGTGTGCCCGCATCCCTGCGAGACTGAGTGCAACCGTCAGTACAAGGATGACCCGATCAGCATCTGTTTCTTGAAGCGTTATGCGGCTGACTATGAGATCAACAATGACATTGAGCCCAGGATTTACACACCCGAGGAGAACTATCCTGAAAAGATTGCAATCCTCGGCGCCGGTCCAAGCGGACTGACATGTGCTTATCATTTGGCTCGTTTGGGATATGCGAATAATATAACGGTGTTGGAGGCCCTTCCCGAGCCGGGAGGCATGTTCCGGGTGGGGATTCCTGAATACCGCTTGCCCAAGGCGATTCTGGCCAAGGACATTGAGTTCATCACCAAGCACGGTGTGGAGATCAAATGCAATGTTCGCGTAGGTAAGGACATCAGCTTTGATGACATCAAAAAGGACTACGATGCTGTCCTTATTGCCATCGGGGCCCACAACGGGATGAGCATGCGCGTCGCAAACGAAGACGCAGAAGGTGTCTTTGAGGGCGTCAAGTTCTTGAGAGATGCCGGCCTTGGCAATGAGGTGCCAAACAAGGGCGTTGCGATCGTGGTCGGCGGCGGCAATGTCGCCATGGATGTTTGTAGGACCGGTCTGCGCGTGGGCTTTGATGAGGTGAATCTGCTGTATCGTCGAACCCGCAAGGAACTGCCCGCGAGCCCGTGGGAGGTGGACGAGGCCGAGCACGAAGGGGTCAAGTTCAATTTCCTCGTGGCTCCTCTGGAAGTCGTTGTGAAAGACGGCAAGGCTGTTGGGATGAAATGCCAGAGGATGGAGCTTGGCGAGCCGGATGCCAGCGGAAGACGTGCCCCTGTGCCGATTGAAGGTTCTGAGTTTGTCATGGATGCGGACACCATCTTTGGAGCCATTGGCCAGGTTACGGACAACACCCTTGTGGACGAAAAATACGGCTTCACTTTTGGCAGGAAGCTTAACTTTGAGGTGAACCCCAAGACTTTTGAGACGAATGTAGAGGGGGTCTTTGCGTCAGGGGATGCTGCTACGGGCGCCAATATTGCGGTCCGGGCCTGTGCAGGCGGCATGACAGCCGCAGAATCGATTCACAAATATCTGAGAGGGAAGAAGTAAAATGTATATCTACGAGAAAAAAGGACGATACGTCATCGACTTTCAGGACGTTGGGGCTGCACGGGCAAAGATGCCGGACATCTCACTAGAGGAGAGAAAGGGCAACTTTGACGAGGTGGAAACCGGGTTTCCGGAAGACGTTGCTGTTGCTGAGGCCAAGCGCTGTCTGAGCTGTAGACGGTGCCTGGGCTGTGCCCTGTGCTGGGCCGAGTGCAAGCCTGAGGCGATCAACTTTGAGATGCCGGATCAGGACTTTGACCTGGATTTCGACAAGGTCATCCTGACTTCAGGCATGCAGAGAAAGGTCGTGCCTATTGCCGGCAATTTCGGCAACCAGCATATGAATGTGGTCACGGATCTCCAGGTGGAGCGGATGTTGGCCGACACAGGACCGAGCGACGGGCTCATTATCCGTCCGCAGGACGGGGAAGTTCCCAAGAAGATAGGTTTTGTGCAGGCCTTTGGCGCGGCTGATGATAAGGTCCGTGATGCCACGCTGATTCTTGGTGTCAATGAAGCCATTCTTGCCCAGAAGAAGATGGACGGTGTGGAGATCAGCTTTATCTCCCCTGACATGGACGCCTTTACGGCGGCTGTTAGTGACGCAGGCAAGGTATCCGGCGTGAATTTTATCAATGGCACCGTTGTCGAAGCCGCCGAGGTGGGTGACAGCAAGGACATTGAAGTCAAGTATGACGCCGGGGGTGAAAAGACCGAAACCTTTGACCTCGTGGTGCTCTTGACGCAGCCGCAGCTACCTCCGAACGTTGAAGCCGCAGCAAAGCAGCTCGGCGTTGAAGTGAGTTATGCCAGTTTCCTGGAAAAGCCCGGCGAGACGGTCGACACCGACAAACCGGGGGTTGTGCTGGCACAGAATATGTAAGCCGTAAGAAAGGAAAATTTCCACATAAACCCTTAGCCCTTTGCCCTAGGAGGATTTGTATGGAAGCGTTAGATATAGTAAAACGAGAAAGCAAACTGGCGCTGCAGCCTGAGTGGGCAGATATCTGCTTTACGTGCGGCACCTGTGCCAGTGGTTGTCCGGTGACCGGTGTAGACGGCTGGGACCCGAGAAAGGCAGTCCGCGCGGCGCTCCTGGGCCTTGAACAGGAACTGGTTGACTCCCGGTGGCCCTGGATCTGTACCATCTGCGGCCGATGCCAGTACATGTGTCCGCAGGGGGTTCAATTGATGGCGCTTATCAGGTACGCACGTACCCTCCGTGAGCGCGACAAGGTCCCTGGTGTTATCCACAAAGGTGTGGCTATGTGCCTGGAAAGAGGGAACAACCTTGGTATTCCCGAGACCGATTACCTTTTCCTCCTGGCTGATTTGAGCAAGGAGATGGAAGAAGGAACAGTCGAAACTGAACACGGTGAGGAGTATCCTCCATTCCCTGGCTATTATACACCGGTGGACAAAGAGGGGGCCAACATCATTGTCACCATCAACTCCAAGGAGCCCATGGGCGAGCCTGAGGACATGATGTTTTGGTGGCGCATATTTTACATGGCCAAGGAGAGTTGGACGGTGCCCAAGGAAAACTGGGAGGGGGTCACCTGGGGCCTCTTTTCCGGCGATGACGACGCAATAAAAGAACAGTGCGGCCGTATTATCGCCAACGCGAGAAAGGTAGGTGCCAAAACCATCCTCTATCCGGAATGAGGCCACGCCTACTTTGGAACCCGGTTGGGTTTCACGAAATATTTTCCGGAGGTTTTCGACGAGTTCAGGTGCATCAGTGTCTTCGAACTTTTGAAGGAATACATTGAATCAGGAAGAATCAAGCTTGATAAGTCCAAGTATGAGGGCAAGACGATTACCATCCACGATCCGTGCAACTACCATAGGAAGTCCATGATGTCCTTTGGGCAGCATTTCCTGGATGAATGCCGCTGGGTGGTTGAACAGTGCGGCGCCGAAATAGTGGAGATGGAGCCCCACGGGCTAAACGGGCTTTGCTGTGGCGCAGGCGGCGGTGCCTGGGCCATGCCATATGACAAGGAGAGAATCGACTACGGCAAGTATAAGGCAGACCAGATCAAGGCGACAGGTGCTGATCTATTGTGCGCCCCCTGCCACAACTGCCGGGACCAGATTATGAAATCCCTCACTAAGGAGTTCGATCTTACTCAGAGGGTCTACTACATCTGGGAACTGGTTGCAGACGCCCTTGTCATCGAACCGTGGAGTGAGGAAGAAGTGAAAAAGTCCCACGAAGAACGAGATAAGCAGTACGAAAGGGATGACATTGATTTGGATGCGGAATACTAGAAACAGACTCCTCGGATAGCAAAAAAACTAAACAAAACAGAAAAGGGATGCTGGAAAATCCAGTGTCCCTTTTTTTGTGCCGATGGGGCAAGGTGTCAACCGCATCACTTGGGCTTCCGATGTCTTGCAATTGCAAAATGGAGTGTTGGAGTACTGGAGTACTGGAGTATTGAAGAAAGAAATTAAGACTGTAGAGGTACCTTCACGGTCTTTTCCATTACTCCATCACTCCATTACTCCAGTGTTTCATCACCCCATTACTCAATTGTCCTAGTACTCCTTTGGTAATGTCTGAAGCTTGGCGAGGGTGAAGACCGGTCCTTCTTTACACACAAACTCCGCTCCAACATTGCACCTGCCGCACATGCCGATGCCACATTTCATGCGATTTTCCAGAGACATGATGATGGCTTCCGGCGGAAAACCCACCTTCTCGAGCACGGGCTGGGTAAACCTGATCATGACGGGAGGGCCGCATATAATCGCCACACTGTTTTCAGCACTGGTAATCTTCTGCTCGGTAATGCCCGGAACAAACCCGATGTGGTACTGGCAAAAGGGATCATCGCTGCAATCAACGGTAAGATGCATGTTAATGTCGCTATGTTCCTGCCAGGCCGCGAGCTCATCCTTGTACAGCAGCATGCCTTCGTCCCGGGCCCCGTAGACCACGGAGATATTCTCAAAGCGCCCACGATTCTCAGGAGCCAGCAGGTACACAATGGTTGACCGCAGGGTAGTAAAGGCAAATCCACCGCCGATAATCACAATGTTCTTCCCTTGCATCTCATCGAGCGGATAGGCATTTCCTAAAGGCCCGCGAACCCCCAGGATGTCCCCCTCGCTCATGTTGTGCAGTGCGGTGGTCACAACGCCCGCCTTGTTCACCGTGAAAAGGAGAAATCCGGGTTCCGTTGGGGAAGATGCAATCCCGATGGGGCACTCCCCCTTTCCCGCCACAGAGAGTTCTGCAAACTGACCCGGCCGGTACTGAAACCTCTCCTCGTCTTCAGGATTCAAGAAGGTCACCCTGAAGGTCTTGATATTACGGTCTCCCGTTTCTATGGTGATTTCTTCGATACGAACGGGATATGGAAGATAAGGGTTGTTCATAGAACTACTTCCTCACGACAAGACAGAAAGCCTCTAATAATCTAAATACGAGATATGAGGTTTGGAATTCGGAACTCGGAGTGCGGAGTGCGGAATCAAAAACCAGGAAAGGATACGACCAATAACCCGTAACTCGCAACCCGCAACTCGCAACAAATGTTACTCCCTGTATTCATTCATCAGTTTTATGACTTCCCGGATATCGATGTTAACCGGACAGTGCTGAACACAACGTCCGCACCCCACACAGGCAACACCGTTCTTATATGTATCCACGTAGTATTTCAGCTTGTGCATGAAACGCTGGCGAACTCTGTCGATCTTTTGCCCCCTGGGATTATGCCCTGAGGCATGCAGGCTAAACAGAGGAAACATGCAGGCATCCCAGTTGCGAATCCGGCACCCGGCACGTCCGTGGGTCTCATCCTGGATGTCAAAACACCAGCACGTCGGACAAAGATAGGTACAAATCCCGCAGTTGACGCACGAAAAATGCACCGCTTCCCAGAAGTCGGCCCCGTAGAGGGCAAGGGTGTCAATCTCGGGGAGCATAGACGTATCGACTTTTGAAACCACCTTCTCTTGGGCTTCCTGCCCCAAGGCCGTGGCTTTTTCAACGAGCCCTTCTTCAGCCGGTTCAAAGTCGTTCGACGCCTCCACCAATTGCTCTCCCTTTTGTGTGAGCACCTTGGCCAAAAAGGCCCCCCCCACGTCCGTCAGGAGTACATCGAGTCCTTCTTCGTCAAAGGGCCCCCCGCCCACCGATGTGCAAAAACACGTCGAACAGGGGCTAGTACAACCCAAACCCACGAGTGTCGTGCAATCACGCGCTTTCACCCACCACGGGTCCCTAAGTTCCGGCGTGTCGAAGTTCACGTCCACTAACCTGAAGGCCCTTGCGTCACAAGGCCGGATCCCAATAACCGCCCGTGGCGAATAGTCTTTTTGTACTTCTTTCAGAACGTGTGCGTCATCTTTGGAAGGGTCCAAGGTGTATTCGAACATGCGCTCGGACTGCGGAAGAAACAAAGACTTGGGCGAGAGCCGGCTGTTCTGAAACGACAGATCGATCTGGGAGGCATCCTGGATGGGCACGAAGCTGAAGATATCTCCGTCTATCACCGGCCCATAGAGGCGATAGGTATCTCTCAGCTTATCCAGAAAACCGGATAGGTTCTGTTTTTCGATCTTTAGCACTTTCATTATATGGGTTTCACCGCAAAGACGCAAAGAGCGCAGAGAGTTGTTTTTTCCGCGAAGCGGATGAGCCTTTTGATCAGATTTCCCTCTCAGGAAATCTGATCAAGAAACTCTGGGCTCCCTGTGAGCTCTGTGAGAGATAAAAAGTCCTTGCCTCTGCGGGAAAAATCACTCGATAAACTCCTCCGG
>JAFDFO010000014.1 GCA_019309815.1 Deltaproteobacteria bacterium | reverse complement strand
ACGGATACCCCAACTACATTCGGATCAATGTAGGGCTTCCCGAAGATAACCAGCGTTTTATTGAGGCGCTAGGGAAGGTCATTTAGTATATTGAGCTTCTTGCAACTCAGCGAAAATTTGGGCTATTGAACAACTGTACTTTGATACTATCCAAGTAGGCAGTAAGGAGTATGGACGACGCAAGTCTCCTGCTGCCCACTGCCTACTCCTTACTGCCTACTTGTATTGCAGGGCGAAGCCGAGCAAGGTTCAATGACGCCTCTCCTGATAACGATAGACGGACCTGCTGGCGCCGGGAAGAGTACGGTCAGTTGCAGACTGGCGGAGCAGCTTGGCTACACCTATGTGGACACAGGCGCTTTGTACCGAGCTGTTGCTTTGGCTGCCGTCACTAAGGGGTGTGTACCTGATGACGACAGGGGGTTGGCCGAAATTTGCACCCATCTGGCACTCAGATTCGAAAACAGCCTGAAGGGGCCAAGGCTCTACGCCAACGGGGACGATATCACAGAACGCATACGAACGCCTGAGATAACCATGCTTGCCTCTGCAGTGTCGGCCAGGCATGTCGTAAGGGAGTACCTGCTGGAAGTTCAGAGAGCAATGGGAAGACGCGGAGGCGCGGTCTTTGAGGGGCGTGATATGGGGACCGTGGTGTTTCCCGATGCCGACGTCAAATTCTACTTGGATGCCGACCTCGACACCCGTGCTTTGAGACGGTTCAAGGAGCTTGCCGCTGGGGAATCGTCAATCGATCTATCCAAAGTTAGGGAAGCCATGAAGAGGAGAGATGAGAACGACTCTGGCCGAGCATTGGCTCCGTTAAAGCCGGCCGCCGATGCGATCAGAATTGATTCTGCGCCCCTGACTGTTGACGAGGTGGTTGAGTTAATGCTTCGGAAGATCAGGGCAAGCAATAATTAAGGGTTGTTTTTTCAATGAATGCTTGGTATACGGAAAATTTACACTGGCAGAAGGCCCAGGTGGTAGTCAACTATGAGCGAAGGGAGCGGACTTTAGATGGCAGAGGACAAGAACGATGAGGAACCGGTAGACATTGAGGATGAGAAGTCCGAGGAACCGGTAGACATTGAGGATGAGAAGTCCGAGGAACCGGTAGACATTGAGGATGAGAAGTCCGAGGAACCGGTAGACATTGAGGATGAGAAGTCCGAGGAACCGATAGACATTGAGGATGAGAAGTCCGAGGAACCGGTAAATATCGAGGACGAGAAGTCCGAGGAAGATCGCAAGGCCGAAGAACCGGAGGTCGCGCAAGGAGAGGAAACGGCTCATCCAGAGGAAGAGCCGATCAGCGATCCAGTAGTGGAGCCCGAGACTGCCGGGCAAGGTGCGGAGACGAGTGAAGCCGGCAAAGAAGACTTCATGGAGATGTATGAAGAGAGTTTTCGACGGGTTGAAGAGGGCCAGGTCGTTCAGGGCAGAATCATTCAGGTGGACAAGGAATTTGTATTGGTCGATATCGGCTACAAGTCTGAAGGACAGGTACCCATTACTGAAGTTACCAAACCAGACGGTGTGGTCGAAGTTGAGGTTGGCGATACTATCGATGTGATGGTGGAGCGCTGGGACGACGAAGATGGCGTTGTGCTCCTTTCCAAAGAAAAAGCTTCCAAGATCAAGGTATGGGACGACATCAAAAAGGCCTACGAGGAAGATCGGGTGGTTCAAGGCGTGATAACCAACCGCGTCAAAGGCGGACTCTCGGTTGACATCGGGGTCCCTGCTTTCTTGCCTGGTTCTCAGGTTGGCCTTCGACCTGTGCGCGATTTGGATCAGATGGTCGGCGAGACCTTCGAGTTCAAGGTTCTTAAGTACAACAGGAAGCGAAGCAACATCGTTTTGTCCAGACGCGTGATCCTTGAGAAGGAACGCGAGTCAAGACGGGCAGAAACGCTTGCTACAATCCACGAAGACAAAGTCATTCAAGGCGTTGTGAAGAATATCACTGAATACGGCGCCTTCATTGACTTGGGCGGCATTGACGGTCTGCTGCATATCACAGACATGTCTTGGGGGCGCATAGGTCATCCGTCTGAGATGTTTTCGGTGGCCGATGAACTTGAGGTAAAGGTCCTGAATCTTGATCTGGAACGTGAGCGGGTTTCGCTTGGCCTAAAACAGCTTGTGCCAGACCCTTGGACGACCGCAGAAGAGAAATACCCCATCGCATCACACGTGAATGGTAAAGTTGTGAGTTTTACTGATTATGGTGCGTTCGTTGAGTTAGAAAAAGGAATAGAGGGTCTCATTCACGTTTCAGAGATGTCATGGACAAAAAAAATACGTCATCCCTCCAAAGTAGTCTCCGTTGGCGAAACCGTGGAGGCCGTTGTGCTGAATATCTCGGCGGAGAACAGGAGAATATCTCTAGGGATGAAGCAGGTAGTGCCGAACCCATGGGACGTCGTGAGCGAGAAATACCCGGTAGGAACGACGATTGAAGGGAAGATCAAGAACATTACGGATTTTGGCCTGTTCATTGGCATTGACGAGGGGATAGACGGTTTGGTGCACATCTCTGACATCTCATGGACGAAACGTATCAAACACCCCTCAGAGCTTTACAAGAAGGGTGACGTAGTTCAGGCCATCGTGCTGAACATTGACAAAGAGAACGAACGATTCTCTCTAGGGGTCAAGCAATTACAGAAAGATCCATGGGAGACCATCCCGGAACGATATGCGGTCGGGGACAAGATAACCGGGACCATAACGAACGTTACAGACTTCGGTCTTTTTGTTGAACTGGAGGAAGGGATTGAGGGACTGGCCCACGTTTCGGAAGTGAGCAGGGAGAAGATAAAGACTCCAGTGGGCAGGTTTCAACTTGGTGATATCCTTTCGGCCAAGGTCATCAATATCAATCCGAAGGAACGACGCATTGGCCTTTCCATAAAGCAGCTTGAAAGTGATGAAGAACACGACCTTGTCGTTAACTACCTGAACACGTACCAGGGGTCTCAATCGAGTCTGGGGGAACTTCTGAAAGACAACCTGAAAGAAAGAAGTCCAGACGAGGAACCGGTAGACCAGCAGGTGGGGGACGAGAAGCCGCCAGATGAGGAATTGACAGACCAGGAAGTTGCGGGTGAGAAGCCGGCGGATGAGGAATTGACAGACCAGGAAGTTGCGGGTGAGAAGCCGGCGGATGAGGAATTGACAGACCAGAAAGTTGCGGGTCAGGATCCGGCGGATGAGGCGATGGGAGATGAGGAATCAACAGATCAGGAGCCTCCTCCGGACCAGGATATGGGAGAGCAGATTTCCGAGACACCCGTTGACGAGGTTGAGGACGCCGAGACAGAAGACACCCCGGAAGTGACCACGGATGACGTGACCGAGCAGACATCCTTGGATGAAACCAAGGAGGCTGTGGGTCCGAGTACACCGGAACCCGTAGAGCCTGAAACGGGTGAAGAAGAAACTGACAAAGAGGTGTAGATAACACCGGCAGGCATCATGTTTGCTAGAAGACATCCCATTTTGTTTTCCCTGTTGGTTGTATGCGGGATTGGGGCGGTCATGATCATCAGCGTGACGGCCCTTTTCTTGTTTGGCAACAGGGATTCGACCTTTGAATTTGGTGAAAAGGTTGGCGTTGTTGAGATTCAGGGAGTTATCGCGGATGCCAAGCCGATTGTCTCTCAACTGAAGAAGTTTCGAAAGAATGAGGCTATTAAGGCGATTGTATTGAGGATTGATTCACCCGGGGGAGGGGTCGGGCCGTCTCAGGAAATCTATTCGGAGGTCAAGAAAACGACCAGTGAAAAGAAGGTTGTTGCCTCCATGGGAGCTATAGCGGCCTCCGGGGGTTACTATGTCGCTGCCGCCGCCGACCACGTGATGGCCAATCCGGGCACGATTACGGGTAGTATCGGTGTGATCATAGAATTTGCCAATGTAGAGGAGTTGTTCAAGAAGATCGGGCTCTCGGCCTATGTTATCAAGAGCGGAGAATACAAAGACGTGGGCTCCCCGCTTCGAAAGATGACCTCCAAAGAGAGAAAGCTGTTGCAGGGCTTTATTGATAATGTCTATGAGCAATTCGTCACGGCAGTGGCTGAGGGGAGACAGATGCCTGAGAAAGAGGTTCGGGCCATTGCTGATGGTCGGATTTTTTCCGGGGAACAGGCGCACGAACTCGGCTTGCTGGACAGCCTTGGCAGCATGGAGGATGCTATTGCGTTGGCGGCCCAACTGGGTGGTATTGAGGGGGAGCCGTCCGTTGTCTACGCTGAGAAGAAGAAGTTCTCTCTGCTGGAATTTCTTCTAGGTTCCAAGGTGTCAGAGGCCATAGACAGGATCACAGGGGGAGCCCTTCATTCTGGATATCTGTATGTGCCGGGTCGTGGTGCAGACAATGGTTAAACGGGAGTTGGTCAATACGCTGGTTAAGGCATTTCCGGGCATCAGCAAGCAGGATATGCTAACAGTAGTAGATGCCTTTTTTGAAAGCATGGCACAGGCCATGATGGAGGGGCAGACCATCGACTTACGAGGCGTGGGTCGGTTCAAGATAAAAGAGCGAAAGCCGGCAAAGGGGAGGAATCCCAAAACTATGACGCCAGTGTACCTGCCGAAACGTTGGGTTGTTCATTTCAAGCCGGCTGAGAGCCTGAGTAAGAGGATCAACAAGAAAAGTGCCTAGAGTGCGCTAAAGCCTGCCCTGGCGCAACATAGTCAGATCCACCAGCTAAGTCTATAGGTGTTACGTGCCCGGCTCAGCCGACCATGATACCAAGCCAGGTCTGGGCCAGGGTGCCTAAAGTCAAAAGATAAAACAATTATCACGAAAGCACGAAAGTAATGAAAACACGAAAAAAGTAGTCAGCTTTGAGCTTTCAGCTTTTTTGTTCCGCACTCCGCACTCCGCATTCAGCATTGGACCTGTTCCCCATTCCGAATTCCGCATTCCAGGTCCTTCACTCAAAAATACTAACATCACCCAGTCCCTGCCGGATTACCTCCGGAATATCCCCAATGAGAGAAACCACACTTGAAGGTCGTCCTCCTACGACTCCGCCGTCTATAACAATATCAATTTGGGCTCCGAGGGCGTCGAAAATCGCTGAGGCGTCAGTCAGGATATCCCCTTGTGAAAGCTTGGCAGTCGTAGAGATAATTGGATGGCCAAGCTCCCTTACCAGGGCCAAGCAGATCGGGTGATCAGGTACCCGAATACCAGCAGTCTTCTGAGCAGTCAGCATCATTTTTGGCACAGCCTTAGAACCCTCTAGGACAAATGTGTATGGACCGGGCAGAAGTCTTTTCATCGTCTTGTAAGCATAGTTGGAGACCTTTGCGTACTGACTGATGTTTTTCAGATCGCTGCAGATGAAGCTAAAAGGTTTCTTATGGCTTCGCCGTTTGAGACGATAAATCTTGCCGGCTGCTTTCCGATTCATAAGGTCACAGCCTATTCCGTAATAGGTGTCCGTGGGATAGGCAATGGTTGCCCCATCCTTTAAGGCCTCTGCTACCCTTCGTATCAGACGCAGCTGTGGATTCTTGGGATTGATGTTTATCAGCATGGCGTGGCTTCTATAGTTTTGGGGCCCTCTTGTCAAGAGTAACAATGCGGCAGAGGCGAAATGTATTCTTAAGGCGAGGGGCCCGCCTTCGTCAAGACTTCGGCGCGGCAGGCAATAGGCAAGGGGCAAGAGGAGGCAAGAAGCTCAAAGGTGAAAGCTGAAAGCTCAAAGGCGTCAGGTTGCCCCGCATGTCATTTCGAGCGAAGCGCCCCCCCCTGGCGCGGTGCCGGTTATGAGCTGTCAAGCCGGCAATCCAGGTCTGGGCCAGGGAGAAATCTTAGCCTCAGGCAATCAGGGACTCATAGGATCTCTCCCTGCGGTCGAGATGACGAGAAGAAAACGGGCTCAACCGGCTCAGGGGACTGCTGGAGGCCTCAATAAATGATTTGCCAAAAAAGGGGCCATCTGTTATTCATCCAGACTCTAGAATCCATTTCAAAAACGTGGATCAGGCCTCAGGGCAAGGCGCGGGGCGGCGAAAAAGCGCAGCATACACGGTAGTATGTGAGCACTTTAAGCCGACCTGCAACACCGCAATGGGGCCTTAGACGCATTTTTGAGATGTATTCTAACAAGAGAGACAGGAGAACACTCCCATGCAACAGCCAGTCATTCAGGAAGGCCTGACATTTGACGATGTCTTGCTTGTGCCTGCCTATTCGGAGGTCCTGCCGCGGGACGTGGATGTGCGAACCCGCCTGACCAAAGAAATCTCACTCAATGTCCCGATCATAAGCGCTGCCATGGATACGGTGACCGAGGCTCAGACCTCGATCAGTCTGGCCAGGGAAGGGGGTATGGGGATTATTCATCGGAACATGAGTGTAGATAGTCAGGTCCAGGAAGTGGACAAGGTCAAGAAGTCTGAGAGTGGTATGATTGTGGACCCTTTGACCATTGATCCCGAAAAGCCGATTCGCGAGGTCCTCACGCTCATGGAACAGTATCGCATCTCAGGTGTTCCAGTGGTCCAGGGAGATCGGCTGGTAGGGATTGTCACAAACCGGGATCTCAGGTTTGAAACAGATCTGAACAAAAAGGTTTATGAGATTATGACCAAGGATAACTTGGTCACGGTTCCCGAAGGGATCACACTCGAGCATTCCAAGAGTCTGCTGCATGAGCATCGCATCGAAAAGCTCCTGGTTGTGGACGACAATGGCCGCTTGACGGGGCTCATTACAATCAAGGATATTGAGAAGATCAAGAAATATCCAAGGGCCTGCAAAGACCGCCTGGGCAGGCTCAGGGTCGGTGCTGCGGTGGGAATTGCCTCTGACATGGAAGAACGCACGCAAGCGCTCCTCGAGGCTGGAGCTGATGTCATTCTCATAGATACCTCTCATGGCCACAGCTTCGGCGTTTTGAGAGCGGTTGAGCAGTTGAAAGGCACGTTCAAGGATATTGAGTTGATTGCAGGCAATGTGGCCACCGCGGAAGGGGCTGAATCGATAGTCAAAGCCGGTGCGGACGGCGTAAAGATCGGTGTTGGGCCGGGTTCCATTTGTACCACACGGATCATAGCCGGGGCCGGAGTTCCCCAGATCACTGCTATCATGAACTGTAAGCCTGTAAGTGAAGAAACCGGAGTTCCCATGATTGCCGATGGGGGGATTAAGTTCTCAGGTGACCTTACCAAGGCAATTGCCGTGGGTGCCCATGTCGTGATGATTGGGAGTCTCTTTGCCGGTACCGACGAAAGTCCGGGCGAGACTATTCTATTTCAGGGGCGGACCTATAAGGTATATCGAGGCATGGGATCTTTGGAAGCCATGAAGAAAGGAGCAAAAGACAGATACTATCAAGAAGACCTTGCCGAGGATGCCAAGCTGGTTCCCGAAGGAATCGTTGGCAGGGTTCCTTATAAAGGGACGCTCTCCGCATCTGTCTTTCAGCTCGTTGGTGGTCTTAAGGCCGGCATGGGCTACGTAGGCTGCCGTACCATCGAGGAATTGTGGGAAAAAGCCCGATTTGTTCGCGTTACTTCAGCCGGCCTCCGTGAGAGTCATGTACATGACGTGATCATCACCAAGGAAGCTCCGAACTATCGGTTAGAGTAATGCCGTCCGCAAGTTTTGTCCACCTCCACGTCCACACACAGTACAGCCTCCTTGATGGAGCAATCCGCGTCGAGCCACTTCTGAAGCGGGCGGCTTCCCACAACATGAACTCCGTTGCCATTACCGATCACGGCACCATGTACGGTGTTATTGACTTCTACCAAAAGGCATACAGCGCCGGTATCAAGCCGATCATTGGATGCGAAGTCTACATAGCCCCCGGAAGCCGATTCGATAAGACGCCTGGTGATAAGAGGGGCATGTTTCATATGACCCTCCTGGCAAGAAACCAGGAGGGATATCGGAATCTGTGTCAACTGGTTACTGCCGCCCATCTGGAAGGTTTCTACTACAAATCGAGAGTGGACAAAGCAATTCTTGCCGAGCATAGCAAAGGCCTCATTGCCCTGAGTGGCTGCTTGCATGGTGAGGTCCCGCGGTTGATTCAGGCAGGTCGCCTGGAGAAGGCTGCTGAGGCTGCCCGTAGCTATGAGGCCATTTTTGGCGAGGGGAATTTCTACTTGGAGGTTCAAAGCAACGGTATTGAAGTCCAGGAAACTGTGAACCGAGCGTTGCGCGAAATGGGTCATGACCTCTCAATTCCATTGGTGGCGACGAATGATTGCCACTATCTGGATCCAGAGGATGCCCGCGCTCACGATGTCCTGCTGTGCGTGCAAACCGGGAAATCCGTCCAAGACACAAATCGCCTGAAATTCAGAACCGATCAGCTTTACTTCAAGCCTCCCGAAGAAATGAAGCGAGATTTCAACGACTATCCCGGCGCCGTGGAACGTTCGGTTGAAATAGGCAATCGGTGCAACCTGGAGATTGACTTCGGCTCCCACCACTTTCCCCGGTTTCGCTTCGAGTCTCATGTGCATCCTGGAGACCCGGGCTCAAAGGAGAGCAAGGTCTCTGATGTGAATGCGTTTTTGGAAACGGAGGCCAGAAAAGGGTTGGAAGTGCGATTGCAGGAGATTCGTGCTAGGAATTCCGATTTCTCAACTGAGGATACCCGGCATTACTATGAGCGCCTTGACCGGGAGTTGGATGTGATCAAGGGCATGGGCTATTCCAGTTATTTCCTCGTGGTTGCGGATTTTGTTCGCTTTGCCAAAGAGTCCAGTATTCCAGTGGGCCCGGGCCGGGGCTCTGCAGCCGGAAGCCTGGTTGCCTATTCCCTGAGAATCACGGACTTGGATCCTATTGAATACGGCTTGATATTTGAACGATTTTTGAATCCGGCGCGCAAAAGCCTTCCGGACATCGATGTCGATTTCTGCATAGACGGTCGTGAGACGGTGTTCAAATACGTGGTGGAAAAATATGGCGGCCCGGACTATGTGGCTCAGATCATCACGTTTGGCAAAATGCAGGCAAGGGCGGTCATAAGAGATGTGGGAAGGGCGCTCGACATCCCCCTTAGAGAAGTTGACAAAATTGCCAAGATGATACCTGAGGGACTCGGTATCAGTCTCGATAAGGCCATTTCTCAGGAGCCCAAGCTGCAGAACATGGCCGAGGAAAAGTCGGATATCGCAGAACTTTTTTCCGTAGCACGGGCTTTGGAGGGATTGCCCAGACACGCCTCGACGCATGCAGCAGGCGTGGTCATTTCGGATCATCCACTGGTTGAATATTTGCCCCTGGCTAGGGGTAAGAAGGGGGAGGTTGTCACCCAGTATGACATGAAAGCTGTGGAGAAGATTGGATTAACCAAGTTCGACCTGCTGGGACTTCGCAATCTCACTGTGATGAAGGAAACGTGCGAGCTCATACGGAAGAAAGGCGGCACGGCACCGGACTTGGCCCATTTGGATCTGACGGACAAAGAGACTTTTCAACTCCTATGCTCGGCGCAGACTACCGGGGTGTTTCAGCTGGAAAGCTCTGGGATGAAAGATCTCTTGTTGCGCCTTAAGCCGGCCTGTTTTGAAGACATCATTGCGTTAGTAGCACTTTATCGTCCAGGGCCATTAGACAGTGGCATGCATGATGAGTTCGTTGAGAGAAAAAATGGTCGTGTTCCCGTCACCTATCTGCTCCCGGAGCTCGAAGCCATTCTGAAAGACACTTATGGGGTCATTGTGTATCAGGAACAGGTCATGAATATTGCCAGTGTGCTGGCTGACTATAGCATGGCTGAGGCGGACATCCTGAGACAAGCCATGGGCAAGAAGATCGGTGAGATCATGGCGCAAGAACGGGAGCGGTTTGTGTCAAGGGCGAAGAAGAAAGGACTCGACAACGAAAAAGCGGAACGGGTTTTTGACCAGATGGAGACATTCGGGCGTTATGGTTTTAACAAGGCCCACAGCGCTGCCTATGCCATGATCGCCTTTCAGACCGCCTATCTGAAGGCTCACTTTCCGGTCGAGCTCTTGGCTGCCCTGCTCACGAGCGAGATGGGCTCGAGCGAAGACGTGGTCAAGTACATTGCCGAGTGTCGTAGCCAGGACATAGAAGTGCTTCCCCCCGATATCAACGAAAGCGGGATGAATTTTTCCGTGGTTGAAGACAGCATTCGCTTCGGCTTGGCTGCGGTCAAGAATGTTGGGCAGGGGGCCGTTGAGTTGGTGCTTGCGGTTCGCAACCAGGATGGCCCCTTTACGTCATTGTTCGATTTTTGCGAACGGGTACCTCATAGAAAGGTGAATCGACGCGTTGTTGAGAGCCTGATCAAAGCTGGGGCTTTTGACTCAATGGGGGTGAAACGCTCCCAGGTGATGTCCGTTCTCGACGATGCTTTGGAAATCGGACAAAGGGTTCAGAAGGATCGCATAAACGGCCAATACAACCTTTTTGAAGCTATGGCCGTGGACAGTCATGAGGCGATCTATCCCCCATTCCCAGAAATAGCAGAATGGAATGAGAGTGAGCTCTTGAACTACGAGAAGGAATCCCTCGGTTTTTTCATAACCGGACACCCTCTTGCCAGGTATGAGGAGATACTGAACAAATTCGCTAATGCGAACACGGAGAAGCTTCCGGACATTTCAGAGGGTCGCGTTGTACGCATTGGCGGCATTGTGCGGGATTACAAGCTCTACAATGACCGAAAGGGAGAGGTCATGGCCTTTGTCACCCTTGAGGACCTGAGCGGTCTTGCAGAGGTCACCATTTTCGCTTCGCTCTATTCCTCGGTATCCGAGTTGGTGGAGAAAGACTCAGCCATTATCGTTGAGGGTCGCGTGACCAGAGACGAACAATCCACCAAAATACTCGCAGATAACGTTGTTCCAATTGACAAGGCCGAGGAAACATTGACCGCAAGCGTCCATCTGAACCTTGATATAACCAGCCTTGACAAGGGAAGCCTCCAGAAGCTCCTTGAAATCTTGAAGCAGCACAAGGGGTCCTCCAATACCTTTCTCCATCTCCTTATGCCCCAAAGGACTGACACAGTCATCGCACTGTCCGATAGCATCAGGGTGAAAGCGAGCCAAGACTTGACCAAAGCGGTCGACGAGTTCTTGGGTTATCCCGCGGTTGAAACCACGGTTCAAAAATAAGGACATCCAGGGAGGAAACACGGGAGTAATGGAGTGATGGATAAAGAACGGCATAAGGCGCAAGGCGCAGGGCGTAAGGCAAGATGCTTTCCCCCGTGGGCCCTACGCCATGGACCTTACGCCAGTTTTTCCCAGCGCATTACTCCAGTACTCCATCACTCCATTACTCCATGTCTTTTTTACTCCATCACCCCAGTGTTTTTCGTATGACGTCCCCCGAACACCGCACGTATCGCAGTCTCGTTTCACAGAAGAGACTCGCGAACTTTCGGGTTGCGGTCAGGGAGACCGATCTCCTTGTGAGGGCTGACAGACCCCTTGAAGCGGAAACAAGAGATTCTGTTCTAAAACACAGAATACCCCTTGAACGTTACCTTGAACAGCACCCGGATTTTGTTCATACAATGGTCCCTTGGCCCAAGGACCAAATGGCACCACCAATTGTCAGAAGTATGATAGAAGCCAGTCAAAGGGCTGCTGTTGGCCCAATGGCATCGGTGGCAGGAGCGATTGCCGAGTATGTGGGCAGTGATCTGCTGGCACTTAGCCAAAATGTGATCGTCGAAAATGGCGGAGACATCTTTGTCCGGACAGCTTTTCCCCTAACCGCAGCCATATTTGCCGGCAAATCGCCCCTAAGCGGCAAGGTCGGGGTGCAGATCGATTCACCAGAGCACCCTATAGCGGTGTGCACGTCTTCGGGCACGTTGGGTCATTCACTTAGCCTTGGAAGGGCCGATGCAGCCGTGGTGATTTCAGACTCAGCGGCCCTTGCCGATGCTGCGGCTACAGCCGTTGGAAACCAGGTCTCCACTAAGGAAGACATAGAGCCGGCCATTGCACGGGGAAAGGAGATAGAAGGCGTCCTCGGCATCGTTGTGGTATTGGATGACAAGATCGGGTTGTGGGGCGATGTAAACCTGGTCCATATGTCCGAGGTTAATTAATCACACTAAACCACCAGCAGAGCTGGTGGTTTAGTGTGATTAATTATGATATGGGTACTCCACCAAATGAAGGGAATTCGTATAATCAACATAAGTGACAAGCTTGTAAGGATGTCAAGGAGAACGAACAGAACGCGCTGTTTCCTAAAAAGCCTTTTTATGAAAGTGCAGTTGTGACCCTTGTATACTTACTGATTGGTGTTCTGCTTCTGGTGCTGGTTGTAGGCATGCAGGTGCAGATGAGGAGCATGATCAAGAAACTGGACGAACTCGCGGAGGTGGAAAACAAGTCAAAGGAATGATACGAGCTATAGTGTCCAAGAGACTAGAACCTATCTCAAAAACACATTTAAGGCTTGGTAGTCCTGTCCGCAAGCCTCAAAGAGCGGGAGTAATGGAGTACTGGAAAAGAACGAAAGAACAACTGCTTTTTTCATAACCAACACTCCAATACTCCAGTACTCCGGAATTACTCTGCCGTCTCGGCCCTGAAGCCTGATTGGGATTTTTAAGATGGCTTGTAGAACCTGTCTTGCATTTGTTATCATGTCCAGAAGCAACAGACCGCAAAGCAGAGGGTCCCAGGAAGAATAGAAATAAGAAACAGGGGTATGCTTTCCGAGGATCGAGTCATATGAGAAAAGGAGTAGCAGCCATACAAATTGTGCTCATGTGCCTGTTCTGCCCTCTCTCCACAATGGCACAACCAATCGTTGCGGGCTATTATGATATTAATACGTCGCCAGGTCCTGAACCAAGAAATTACACGCGGATATTTACGCATGAAAATGGTGATCCCATATTCAGGGTGTCATATGAATACGTTGGAAAAGAACCGATTGGCGAATTTGAGCGTTTCCACGGATGGTACACAATAAAGACTGACTTCTATGATGTGAGCCAGAAGAATCTCACGGGTAAGCCGATCGAGCTCATTCGTTCAAAGTCGTACCCTAAAATCGCCGAGGGTAACTACATCCAGTATAGGCGTCTACCTGATGGAGAGGTCGTAGAGGAAGAATTGGGCCCTACAGTACACAGAGACTTCAAGAGACAACCCAGCCGTCATGGCAATGTCTTTGCACCGCATGAGGAAAGGAAGATAGACAACGTGTTCTATTACTACAGGTCATCAAAGAAGAATAATGTCCCCATGGACAACGTTCAATATGTGGAGACCATAGTGAAGCATGACGGCAGAGAATACATGCTCAAGACATATAAGGTTTTTAGGGTAGAACCTTAGCTATCAATAACCCACAAGTAGCTATGGAGCAAAACAGACCTGAAGATCTGCGTTCATAGTTGACGACGAGTAATAGGGTCAATCCATTTCTGCCAAATGCCATTTATTGCTCTGGCTTGGCATGTCAAAGAGCCCTGGCTGCCAGAAAGGTGGATGATGAATGACGCCGGTTGAACATGGTTGGGTTACCAACTACCAGAAGATTACGGTCAAGATGAAGGACGGGACTATCATTACGGGGAAGGTGAACCAAGGAGAGTCCTCAAGAGTATCAGATCTCTTCCGGCAGTCACCTGCGAACTACATTGTGTTGAGTGATGCAGAGGTCAGAGGCAATTCGGGAAAAGTGGTCCTGGTTAACACCAGCGAAATCATGTGGGTTGAATTGGAAGCAGCCTAACTCTTAATCCCTCGACACAAAACTGCGTACACCGCGTTTTCCGGCCCGCCCTTAGGGCTTGCGCAAGAATAACTTCGCAAAATTGGCGCTCAGATTTGGGTCAGATTTGGCCGATCCGATTGAGTAAAACCACAGGAATAGCCGGCTATTTCGCGGATTTTGCGAATGAGGTATCGGTCAAAGATGGCCTGAAGCTGGGATGCCAAAATGTTAAGTTATTCTTGAGCGAGCCCTTAGTAACTACCATCTTCTCACGTATCCCTCAGGGACTGCTATGGGGCAGCCCTCTGATTTTGGGCTTGTCTTTTCGGTTCACCCTGCTATAGTGCCGAGGCACGCGATCAGCCCAGGCTTCATCGCTTAAGCCTTCTACTTTGTTGTTGCAGATATTTGTTGCTGAGGTGAGGACAATGAAAACTCTGTGGGCTCCCTGGCGCATGGAGTACATTCTGGATGAGAAGGAGAAGGAATGTATATTCTGTGTCGCTCTCATAGGGGGGAACCTGACCCTGTACAAGGGAGCACTCTCCATGGTGATGATGAACAAGTATCCGTATATCAATGGGCACTTATTGGTTGCCCCTAAGAGACACGTAGCGTCCTTAGATGAGTTGACAATGGAGGAGATGGGTGACCTCCTGAAGACGGTTCGCGAATCGATCGGCATTCTGAAAAAAGCGATGAAACCTGATGGGTTTAACGTGGGCCTCAATCTTGGGATCGTTGCTGGTGCCGGTGTCGAACAGCACCTTCATTTTCACATTGTTCCCCGCTGGCATGGGGATACCAATGCGATGACCGTGTTTGCAGAGGTGCGGGTGATTCCAGAGCATCTTGAGGCAACCTGCCACAACCTTAAACCACATTTTCAAGAACTCGACTGAACCTGCTGAGTTATAAGGAGGATTCGAAATGAAATCGGCAAAGCTTGTGTTGTTGGCTGTGGTGGGCGTCTTCCTCGTACTTGCGGTTGTTCAGAATCTCAGTCTGTTTACTCACAGGGAGTCTTTAAGGCTTAACCTTCTGGTCTGGAAATATGAAACGGCCCCGATTCTCTTATCCATGTATTTTGTTGGGTTCTTTCTGATCGGGCTTCTCCTTTCCTACTTTGCCGGGCTGAGTGATCGGTTTAAGGCGAAGAATGAGATAAAGAACCATCTTAAAAGAATCTCCAAGCTTGAGGAAGAGATAAAGGTCCTTAAGAGCTTACCTGTGCAAGAAGAGAGTTCCCCTTCCCAGGAAACCGAGACTGTCCAACCTAGTTAGGCCTGCGGGTTCTGCTGCCATGGTCAAAGCCACTCCGATGGTTCAGCAATATCTGGCAATCAAGCAGCAGTACCCTGACGCCATCCTTTTCTACCGCATGGGTGATTTCTATGAGATGTTCTTTGAAGATGCGAAGACAGCATCTCAAGTCCTGGAAATAGCCCTTACTTCCCGAAACAAAAACGACGAGGAACCGATTCCCATGTGTGGTTTTCCCCATCACGCTGCCAGAGGCTACATTGCGCGACTGATCGAGCAGGGGTTCAAGGTTGCCATCTGTGAACAGGTGGAGGATCCGGCCAAGGCCAAGGGACTTGTAAAGCGTGATGTGGTCAGGGTGATAACACCCGGAGTGGTGGTTGACACTGAGATCCTGGACGCAGGGTCTAACAATTTTGTTATGGCCTTGTCTTCTTGGGAAGGTCGTTACGGGATTGCCCACCTTGATATTTCCACGGGGACCTTCAGGGTCACCGAGTCGGATGACTTCAAGAGGGTTGCAGATGAATGCCGACGCATAGAACCTCGTGAGACCCTCATTGCCGAGTCCCATCGCGGAGTGCCCGACATAACAATGCTAATAGAGACCCTCGGCGAGACTTCTCTTAACTTCCTTGAGGACAAGTGTTTCGAACTGGAATCAGCCAGGGCACGCCTTCTGAGGCAGTTCAAGACCCACTCGCTCGAAGGTTTTGGTTGCGAGGCATGGCGTGCCGGCATCACAGCGGCCGGCGCCCTCCTGCACTACGTCGGCGAGGCTCAGAAGGGAGACCTCGTTCACATTACGGGGATCACATCATACAGCCTTTCTGATTTCATGGTTGTGGATGAGGTAAGCAGAAGAAACCTGGAACTTTTCGAGGCCATTTGGACGGGTGCAAGACGGGGGTCACTTCTTGGTATCATGGATCGGACTTTAACCCCCATGGGTGCCCGCATGCTACGGGCATGGATTCAGTATCCACTGCTGGATATAGAGCAGATTAGGCTTCGATTGGATAGCGTGGAGGAGGCCAAGGAAAATCTACCTGTGCGCCGTTCTGTGAGGAAGGCCCTGCAAGAGATACAAGATCTGGAGCGCCTGAATGCAAGAATAGCTCTCAACCGGTGTAATGCGCGAGATCTCGTAGCACTCAAACGCTCTATCGAACGCCTTCCCATGACGCGTTCTCTTCTCAACGAACTTGCCAGTCCGGCTTTTTCACAGATGGCCTCAACCTGGGATGACCTTTCCGATATCGCCTGCCTTATTGAAGAAGCCATTTTTGATGACCCGCCCCTGACTACACGCGAAGGCAGCATGATAAAACCGGGTTTTAACAAGGAACTTGATGTGCTAGTGCAAAGCAGTCGGGAGGGAAAGGACTGGATATCGGGGCTGGAGGCGAAGGAGCGGGAAGCCTCAGGGATAAACTCTTTGAAGGTGGGCTTCAACAAGGTCTTTGGCTACTACATTGAGGTGACCAAGAGTCATATAGAATTGGTGCCAATGCACTATGTCCGCAAACAGACTCTGGTTAATGCAGAGCGTTACATCACGGAGGATCTCAAGACCTATGAAGCCAAAGTCTTGGGAGCTGAGGAAAAGCAAGCTGAGTTAGAGTACGAGCTGTTTTGTTTGGTGAGAGAAAGAGTGGCTCAGAGTAATCGTCGGATAGCTATGATGGCTGAGATTGTGTCAACGCTTGATGTCCTAATGGCGTTGGCTGAACTGGCCGATGAAAATGACTATGTCAAGCCAGTCGTTCACGACGGCGACAACCTCTTGTTGAGAGAAGGCCGGCATCCAGTGGTTGAGAAGCTGGTATCGTCAGAGCGCTTTGTGCCTAACACAGTCGAGATGAATGGTGATGACCGGCAAATACTGATTATTACTGGGCCGAATATGGCGGGAAAATCAACACTGCTTCGTCAGGTAGCCCTGCTTGTACTCATGGCACAGGTGGGTTCATTCGTTCCCGCGGAGGCCGCCACTATCGGAATCGTCGATAGGGTTTTTACGCGTGTTGGGGCGTTGGACAACCTTGCCGAAGGCCAGAGTACCTTCATGGTGGAGATGCAGGAGACCGCTAACATCTTACATAATGCTACAGAGAAAAGCCTGATCATTCTGGATGAGATCGGCAGAGGCACGAGTACATTTGACGGCTTGAGCATTGCGTGGGCGGTGGCTGAATATCTCCACGACTGGAAGGGCGTCGGGATCAAAGCCCTTTTTGCCACGCATTACCATGAACTGACAGATTTGGCGCTGACCAAGTTGCGAGTCAAGAATTACAACATTGCTGTCAAGGAGTGGAATGAGGAGGTCATTTTCCTGAGAAAGCTGGTTGAAGGGGGCACCAATCGAAGCTATGGTATCCAGGTAGCCCGGTTGGCCGGTGTTCCAGTGCAGGTCTTGGAACGGGCCAGGGAGATATTGAGGAATATTGAGAGTGGTGAACTGAATGGTGTGGGAGAACCCGTCCTGGCACGCACTAGGGAGCCGGTTGACAAGGAAGCCCGTGTTCAGTATTCACTTTTTAAGACGTCGGACGAGGTTGTCATGAATGCTTTGAAGAGCCTCGATCTTTCGAACATGACGCCCCTACAAGCCTTGAACGAGTTGAACGCCCTGAAAGAGCTGATAGAGGAAGAATAACCCTTGGTTATTGGCTATGAACGAGAGGCAATGGGAATTAGAAGATGGCTCCTGGCCCATAGGTGGTTGCCCCAGGCATCGATGATGATAAATTACTACGTGAAACGGCCTCCTGTTTTGCCGGTTCGTGGCAAGTATTTATTTCTTCTCTCTTTTCTTGTATCGCTCGCGTTACATCCGTCCCTGGCTGATGGTTACCAAATCCAGAGAGCCTACCGACATGCCCAGTCGAGTTTGAAGGAACTCTTGGAAGACCCTGAAAGACAAGAAGTCCGGCGTAATTGGATAGAGTGTATAAAAGAGTTTCGCTCCGTTTACATTGCCCAGCCGAAAGGTCCCCTGGCGGACGACGCGCTATTCATGACGGCACAGATGTATGCCAAGTTGTATGAAATTTCTCGCGCCTCCCAGGACAGACAGGAGGCTATTGACTACTATCAGCGATTACTGAACCGTTTTCCGGAGAGTGAATACGGGTCAAAAGCCTCTCAATCTATTGCTGAACTGAATGGCGACGGAAGAGAAAACGTTGGCAGAAGCGGGGCTGCGAGGAAAGAGAAAACCTCTCGAGTTCAAACGGGACCACTTGTTGAGGTAAAGACCGTTCGTTTTTGGTCGAGCCCAACGTATACACGAGTGGTTCTTGATATGGCATCCAAAGTACCCTACACGCATAACCTTTGGAAAGAAGGCGCAGCCGCCGAGGAACTTGAGCGACTCTTCATTGACCTGGGTCATGCACGTATCGGAAAAAGAGTAAAGCCATATGTGCCCACTGCGGGCGCCCTCCTGCAAAATGCCCGTGTAGCCCAACATGGCCCGGATGCGGTTAGGGTTGTTCTGGACATGAAGTCCGTCCACCATTTCAAGGTGTTTTCGCTGCCGAACCCGTTTCGTATCGTCGTCGATGTCAGAGGGGTACCGGTGAAAAAGGCATCAAAGATACGATATGAGCATGAACAGAAGAAACCGGGTACAAGGGTTCCCCAAGGCGCCTTGGCTAAACAACTTGCCCTTTGCGTGGGCCGGATTGTGATTGACCCGGGACATGGGGGCAAAGACCCTGGTGCTTCCGGATATTTGAAGGGTGTACTAGAGAAGAACGTGACCCTGGAGATTGCCCAGAGGCTGGCAAGAAAGATACGGGAACAGCTTGGATGCGAGGCAATACTCACGCGGGATGAAGACACCTATCTATCCCTCGAGGAACGGACCGCCATTGCGAACACAAAGAACGCCGACCTGTTTGTTTCCATACACACTAACGCCCACAGGAAGATGGCAAGTCACGGTGCGGAAACCTATTTTCTGAATCTTGCTACCGATGAAGATGCCATTTTGGTGGCGCAACGGGAGAATGCTGCTTCGGCAAAAAACATCAGCGACCTTGAGGACATCCTGAGTGAGTTGATGAAGAACGCCAAGCAGCAGGAGTCAAGTCGGCTTGCCGGTTATGTTCAAGAAGCAATGGTCAACGAACGCAATCCAAAATATGGCCGGGTCAAAGACAAAGGGGTGAAACAGGCCCCTTTCTATGTCCTGATGGGTGCGGAGATGCCGTGCATTCTGGTGGAGGTTGCCTTCATAACGAATCCAGGAGAGTGCCGCAAGTTAAACACGGCTGCCTACCAGGAAGAAATCGCCAATGCCATTGCCACGGGTATCCAGCGCTATGTGGAAGACATTCACCCCACGGGACTGACCCAGGCAGGCATGTAGAAATTCAAGACGCAACA
>JAFDFO010000344.1 GCA_019309815.1 Deltaproteobacteria bacterium | reverse complement strand
TGTAAGACGGACGTAATATTCTTAGCCTGCCAGTCATGAAAGATGTTTTCCTTCATATATTTCAGACACGCATCTTCTCCTTCAATGAACAACGATTCGTACCCGAGTTCTTGCTGACGCTGATAGATTTGCGCCACATCTGCATGCATCGATTCCGGAGATATTTGCATGTAACCCACGGGGTGAGTGCTTGCATGGCCGGTTGGTAGTAATTGTTGCGTATGATACCACAGGCGATCCCCGACGCCCCGGCCCCAATGGCTGATTTGTCAATCACGAGAATATCTTTTCCTGAACCCACGGATCCCTTGTTCTTGAGTTCCAGGGCCAGGTGATAGGCAGTGCTCAACCCATGGATTCCTGCTCCGATGACGACATACTTGTATTTGGTCGGAAATGACATAGACAAGACTCCTTCTACTTAAACGGATCCCACCTCACGGTCTGTTTCTCGTAGGACGGCGGGAAGAGCTGTAGAAACTCATCATAGTAATAGAGCTCCTTGAACGAGGCAAAGGGCAGGCCATATGCTGCCTTGGATCTTTGCTTGATCTCTTCGGGATCAATGCTTTCGGCTACCAATTCGTCCATCACGTCATCCATTCCTGTGCCCATGGCAAATCTGAGTTTTTCACGATTGGCGATCTTTTCAGGCAGCATATCCCTGAATGCCTCTCTAAGGATGAACTTTTCCACCTGGTTTTCACCGTAGATCTTCCAGGCCATAGGTATTGCTTGGCTGAAGGCAACCACTTTCGTGTCCAAATATGGTGTCCGATAGACAACGCCATTGGCCATCCATGCACGGTCAAGCCTTCTTAGGGCTGTATTGTAAGCAATTTCCACCAGCTTTTGGGCGAGGGTTTCTCTTTGCTCCTCACTCTTTACCCTTGGGTTCTTGAGTACCATGCGATAGCCACCGAACAGCTCGTCAGCCCCTTCCCCCACGAGGACCAGGTTGGAATGTTCCTTGACGATTTTGGATACATAGTAATTAGAGAGAATGCCCGAGATGCAGTCTTCATCAAAGCTCTCCAGATACCATATGGCATCCGGTACAAGGTCGGTTATGTCTGAATCAGAAATCAAGTAGATGTGGTGTTCCAATCCGAGGTGTTCCGCCATCAATGTTGCGTTTTCCAGATCCGGTCCTGGTTTCCTCTCAACGGCACCCGTAAACAACTTGATGCCGGGGTTAAACTCCTTGGCTATGGTGGCTACAATGGAACTGTCCAGACCCCCGCTCAAAGCAACGGCGTCCACGCCTTCCATTCTCTTTTCGACCGCCTCTATCAGAAGCTCCCTCAACACCCTTGCCGTGCCCTGAATATCCTCAATTTCAGGGATGTCAGGCACAAATGGCTCAAATTGTGTCATTCCTTTCTTGCTGCTGTACAGGCACCCCGGAGGAAGCTCCTCGACATTGAATTTCACATGATCAATCAACCCTTTCATCTCTGAGCTGAAGTAAAATACGGTGTCGTCCGAGCCAAAAAAGAGCGGCCTGGCTCCAACGTGGTCCCGAGCGAGGATAACTTCCTCATCTTTTTCCACCACAGCACAGGAATAACTGCCGTCCAGCCGTGAGAAGCACTTCTTGTCGTACTTTTCATAGTATTCCTGGACAAGGTCAAGATCGCTCTGACCTTCCAGCCTTTCGTTGTAGAGTTCACCATCAAAGAGTATGTATGGAGGTGCATCGACCGATGTACAGTGTGTTGTCGAAGGTGTCAGGTTGATTTCGCCGGCACCCAGGGCGCCGCGATCATCCGTCAGCGTCCGGATAACAGTATTGTCCTCGCCGCGATGCCGCATGAGCTTCAACATCTTGCCTACTTGTCTTGAACAATTGGCGCTGATTCTTCCATGTTGCGATATGATTCCCGCTATACTTGCCATTCTGAAACCTCCTGCGATTGTTTAGCGAACGAATATCTCTCCTAAGTTGGCCGTGGTAAGCCCATCTTCCATGTACATACCTAATCCGATTCGTTTGATGGATTCCATCCCTCTTTCATCATAAACAGGCTCTTCCACTTCAGGGGCATCATCCGGCGTCACCGCTTCGGCTTCTTCTATGGCCTTTTCCAGTTTAGCAATGGAGAAGTCGATCAGGTAACGAAGGAAGGCAAAAGAATGACGCATCATATGAAATCCGTATTTCAGCCACAGGGCGCGACCCATTCTGGCATCAGCAAAAGCCCGTTCCGTGGGATGTTCCTCGTGGGTGGTCCCCCCGCTCTGGAACGTCGGCAGGTCCAACATGAGGTTCAGATGAGTCATGAGAATGTTCAAGAAATTGTGACTGATTAGCCCGTAATTCGGGTTGTATTCAATCCTTGGGTCGGCAATTGTGGGAAACCCGGCGTGAACACAGATTGTGCCCTGGTTGAGCAACTGCGCAGCGCAGATGCCGAAAAGCACTTCTGCGTGGGTCATGGATAGGACCCCGTTGTAACAATAAGGGGCGCTGATACCC
>JAFDFO010000343.1 GCA_019309815.1 Deltaproteobacteria bacterium | reverse complement strand
AATATTCCCTCCTATCGGCCCGATTTTTTTTTTTGTTATCTGCCGAATTTGCCAATGCCTCATGGGACGCGGGCTTGGAGAGGCCATGAGCCTGGAAGATGTCAAAACTGTGACGTCAAAGTGTCATTTCGACCGTAGCGCCCGCCCTGGCGCGACAGGTTCAGATGGATGTATGGTGCCTCTCATCCAGGTCTGGGCCAGGGAGAAATCTTTGTTTTACAGCTGCTGGAAGCGTAAGATTTCTCCCTGCGGTCGAAATGACAGAGGAGACGCAGAGAGAAGAAAGAATGTAGGGGCGGGCTTTATCCGCCTCTGGAGGATTTACGCCCGCCCGCGGGCGGGGATAAACCCCGCCCCTACACACATTTTGCACAACACAACAGTGATTGCCAAAAAAATGACGGTGAACGGCGAACCTCTTTGAGCTTTCAGCTTTGAGCTCAGTCTCGGCAGAGACGCCTATGGTGAACGGACAACGGCAATGTGCGATTGACTATTGATAATTGAAGATTGAATATTGAAAGACCTTTCCTTTTCGTCTTTGGGTTAACGCCATGCGCTATGCGCTATGCGCTCTGCGACTCGGAACGGTCAACGGACAACGGTGAACGTTTCTTAATCACGATTTGACAATAACGACTATCCAAGGTACAAAACACCGGCTTACATCTACTCAAATAACCTAACATAGGAGCCTGATTTCTTTGAAGATTACTGTTGTCAAAAACATACTCGAAGCAAACGAGCGGATTGCCGAGGAAAACCGGAAGCTGTTTCAGAACGAAGGAGTGACGGTGATCAATTTGATGAGCTCTCCGGGCTCGGGGAAGACATCCTTGTTGGAGCGCACGATTGAGGCCTTGGGCGCTCGGGTCCGCATCGGGGTCATCGAGGGGGACATCGAATCAACCAAAGATGCAGAGAGAATATCCCAGACGGGCGTTCAAGCCGTTCAAATCAACACGGGTGGGGCCTGTCATCTGGACGGAAACATGATCCGGGATGCCCTTGCCCCCTTTGACTTGTCGCAGCTGGATTTGCTGGTGGTGGAGAATGTAGGAAACCTGGTTTGTCCTGCTGAGTTCAACATGGGAGAAGATCACAAGATCATGATTCTCAGCGTTGCGGAAGGGGACGACAAACCGGAAAAATATCCGCTCATGTTTCACGAATCGAGTGTCCTTCTCATCAACAAGGTGGACCTGCTGCCCTATGTGGATTGTGACATAGATAGGATCAAAGAGGTCTCCCTTCGGATTAACCCAGATTTGGAGATTTTTGAGATATCGTGCAAGACAGGAGAGGGGATCGATCAATGGGCCAAGTGGCTCTTGAACGAGATCCAGCCTCAAGGATAAGAGGGGCGAGGACCCGGATCAAGGGGATCGTCCAGGGGGTTGGTTTTCGTCCCTTCATTTACAATTTAGCCCGTACATATGATCTCAAAGGCTTTGTCACCAACACCTCTGAGGGCGTCCATATTGAAGTTGAAGGAAAATCGGACGCTCTTGATGCCTTCCACCAAGCCATTGTCGACGAAAAACCACCGCTCGCTAACATCACCTCCGTAGACACCGTTGACCAGCCCGTTAAGTCGCATTCTGACTTCACCATTCGCCAGAGCCAGGTCCAGGAACACCGCCGGACCCTTATCTCGCCGGATATCTGCGTGTGTCAGGACTGCCTGGCGGAACTCTTTGACCCTGCCAATCGCCGTTTTGGGTATCCATTTATTAACTGCACAAACTGCGGCCCGCGCTACACCATCATCATGGACGTTCCGTATGATCGCCCATTCACTGCCATGCAGCCCTTCAAGATGTGTGCTCTTTGCGAGGCAGAGTATAACGATCCGACCGATCGCAGGTTCCATGCCCAGCCCAATGCCTGCTGGGATTGCGGCCCTGTGGTGCATCTCTGGGATCGCGAAGGCCAAGCTGTTCCTGGTGAGGATCTCATTAGTGAGGCTCGGCGCCTGCTAAAACAAGGCAAGATTGTCGCTGTAAAGGGACTGGGCGGATTTCACCTGGCTGTTGATGCCACGAATGACGATGCAGTGATACGGCTCAGAAGAAGAAAACACCGTGAGGAAAAGCCCCTCGCAGTCATGGCGTCGAGCCTTGAGGACATTGGGAGCTTCGCCCATGTGACGGAAGCTGAGGAATCACTCCTCAGATCACACCAGCGGCCGGTTGTTCTTCTTGAGAAGAAGCCAAATCCTCGAATTGCTGAACAGGTGGCACCAAGAAACCGCAACTACGGCGTAATGCTACCGTACACCCCCTTGCACTACCTG
>JAFDFO010000342.1 GCA_019309815.1 Deltaproteobacteria bacterium | reverse complement strand
GGCCAGCGTACTGACTTCTTGATCATCCAGGCGATCGGCCAGGTCCCACAGTAGGATCCCGTCGAAGCTCTCAGGGGGGTAGTCCAGATGTTTCCAGATTTGGCTGACAGGACGTTCTTTTTTCAGGCATTCCGCCAGATGGAGGAACATGTTGCAGACACAGAACCTCTTCGCCAGCGTTGCGAAAAACATAAGGTTTTCCTGGGAGGCTGGTCCTACATCTAACACTTGTCCCTGGGGTCGGCTCTCAAGGCCTTCGGCGAACAGCTTCAGGACATTACTGGCGAAGTAGGCTGTTTCTGGTCCAGGGTTTATTTCCCTCCGCTGCCGATTTGCAGGGATAGCCAATGATTACGTCCTCTTGGTGATCTCGTTGGCCGGAACAGGGGTCTCCTTCTCTGTTTGTGAGGCAGTTTTGTCGGCAAGTCTGCTTATTGAAGCGGTGGGCTCCTGCTTTAATTCAATTCCTGCTCTGAGGTTGGCTCCGTCTTGTACCGAAAGGCTGCTGGCTTTGATCTCACCCTCGAAATCCGCATTCTTGGTGATTTCCACTGTGCCTTTGGCGTTTACGTTGCCCTTCAGTTTTCCGCTTATGGTCACGTTATCTGCGTGGATTTCGGATTCCACCTGGCCCTTTGCGCCTATGGTCAAATGGTGTCCTGCAACCTCGATAGCACCTTTGACCGTCCCTTCAATGACAAGATCCCCTTTCCCTCTGATGGTACCTTCGATTGAAATCTGTTCCCCGATAAGGCTCTTGTCTGCTCTTGTGCCGAAGTCGGTCGCAGGAGGACGATTGACCTCCACACTCTTTTCCTTCTCTTTGTCTTTCTTGAACATATGCCCCCCCTTTAGAAAGTTGTTCAAAGCCAATTGGTCTCACTAGAAGCCGTTTCAAGGCCTCAGATCGCGTTCGAGGGCAAGACGTCCCGCGAATTTAAGACGGAGCGTACACGTCAGTACATGAGTATTTCAATTCGCGGGACAACACAGCCATCGGACGTTAGATGGGCTCTTGAGATGGCTTCTAAGACCCTATGAGAATTAGTGTTTTTTGTCAATAATTAAGCCTGTCTCCTTTTCCCCTCTTCACTGACCTGGCACATCGCCTTGGTTTGAGAGCCCATTCCTAAGAATCGTCCGCCTTTTCTTCCGTCAAATAGTCGCCAAGCATCCCTCTGCTGTGTTCATCCTCGTGGCAGTATACGCACAGGTTCTCCCAGTTAGAACCGTCTGAGGGATTGTTCTGGTGGTTCCCGTCTTTATGGTGCACGGTCAGCAAGCGCCTATTCTTGTGGTCAAACTCTCTGCCGCACTTAGCGCATATAAGCCCGTGAATCTTTAGCGATCGTTCCCGATAGTTGCTGCCGGAAGAAACGTTCTTGCGCATTTCCCTGACGAGTTCTTCAACGCTTTTGCTTTCACCCGTTTTCTTTGGCCCTCCCGATTTGGGCCTGCCTTTGTATGTGCCGGTCATGGTCCGTATCCTATAGAAAGATTTAGCCTTCTAGTTCAAATATGAATCCCGTTTTGCTCTCCTGAATGGTTGCCCGCTTCTGCCTGCAACCGCATTTGAGTTATTCAAGATCGCCTGCCCCGTTAAATCGTGTTTGCTTTTATTTAACTGGGGTCAACAACGTCCCCAAAGTTCCACTACTTGTCACTATACTCGATTATAGAGCGACACGCGATCCCCCCTCAAATTGAAGGGAACAGCAGGATCGACGGTATACTCAAACGCAGAGTACAGATGATCAAGTAGAACCGACCCAACCAGAATCGTATCATCTACACCAATGTCAAGGGGGTGAAACTGGAGGCTGTAAGTACCTCTGTCGGCTATCTTCCAGATATAATCCTCAGGCGCCAAAGCATATCGATATCCGTTCATGTCGAGGGTGAGGGTCGGGAATTCCGCAATCAGGGAAGGATTGGAGAAGGTGGTCGGCAGCTTGCTGCCGTCCGCCTTGGTTGTGATCTGCTCGATTAGTTGGTTGATGATTCTGGGGCTGCCCTTGAAGCGGGAAGAACCGGTATCCAAAGCCAGATTGACAGGCCCGTCCAGCATCGGAGTCGAGCCCTTCAAAAACTGATCAAGCCTTACCGTCCAAAGGTTGAGTTTCGCAGCGCCCGAGGTGAGCGAAAGAGCATTTCGGGTTTCCGCGTCGTACTTGGACGCATCCACACCACCCACCACACAGCCCCCGATTGTCTTGTCATGCCAAAAAGAGACAACCGGATCAGAGGTCAAACCATCTTGGAGGATGACCGGCAGGAGGCTCTCCGGCTTGTTGACATCGTCGGGCTGTTC
>JAFDFO010000341.1 GCA_019309815.1 Deltaproteobacteria bacterium | reverse complement strand
TCGGCCTGATTAGGGGGAACAATCTTGTCCTCAAGTCCTTGAAAGAAAATGACCGGGCAAGAGAGACGATCCACGAAGTTTATGGGCGCACGTTCCAGATAGAGATCCCGGCTTTCAGGATAGGGTCCTGTCAAGCGATCCAGGTACCGCGATTCGAACTTGTGGGTGTCCTTGACAAGTGCTTCCAGGTCGCTCACGCCGTAGTAGCTTGCCCCAGCCTTGAAGACATCGCGGAATGTAAGTGCGCACAGCGTTGTGTAGCCACCTGCGCTCCCCCCTCTAATCGCAAGACGATCACCATCAACCTCCCCACGCTCAACAAGGAAACGCGCCCCGTTCACGCAATCGTCCACGTCCACAACGCCCCACTGACCCTCCAGCCGCTCACGATACGCCCGGCCGTATCCGGTGCTTCCACCGTAGTTGACGTCCAAGACCGCAAGCCCCCTACTGGTCCAGTGCTGAATCAAGGGGTTGAGCGTACCAGAAGTCGAAGCCGTGGGGCCCGAGTGGCTCATGACAACCAGGGGAGGTCCCTCTTCAATAGGCCCGACAAAGTCACGATTTTTCGGCGCATAGAAGAAAGCGTGCGCTGTCATGCCGTGCTCAGTGGGGAATTCAATGGCCGACGGCTCGGACAGATAATCGGCAGCAATCGTCATCGCACTCGAGCGGCGCAAGACGTCCAGGTCGCCTGTGGCAAGGTCAAGTTGCACAACGGATGTGGGTTCCGTCGCTGAGGCAGCAACAAACACGGCTCGCCCTAACACCGCTTGAACAGAACCTATCGATGTGTACGGGACACCGATTTCCTGACACCCACCGGTAGTGGTATCTATGCTTGCAAGATGCCAGATGCCTCCCTGTGCATAGGCACAGATGATTCGGCCTGCCGATTCGACGGCATAAGTAGACATGCCGAATACCCACTGTGGGAGTCCGAACTCGGCTTCCATCTCACACAGTGCATCGACCTTTCCATCCCTCCACCGATAGAGATTCCACCAGCCGGTTCGGTCAGATACGAAGTACAGTGTACCGTCAGGGGACCATTCCGGCTGGAAGATCGATTCATCAGCGCTGCCAGCCACTCGCTCTACACGGCCAAGTGAACCGTCTTCCTTTATCTGGCCAACCCACAGCTCCGTCCCGTCCCAGGGCATGTTTGGGTGATTCCAGGTGAGCCAGGCCAGGCGAGATCCATCCTGGCTGAGCCTAGGTGACGCGTAGAAGTCATTTCCAGAGACCATGACCTCTCCTCCATCATCTCCATCAGTTTTTACGCTCACCAAAGTGTTGACTGCCTCACTTTCGGAATCCGTGTGATCCTCGCGCACGCAGATGATACGCCCACGCCCGCGGTCCAGAATACCGTCAGCAAAGCGAAGATTCCCTTCCGGGGTGATGGGCTTTGGATCTGAACCGGCTACTTGATGATAGAGGCGTTGATCGGTGAAGTTAGAGAAATAGATGTCACCATTAGCCACCCAGAAGGAGCCTCCGCCATACTCGTGTACTCGGGTCCGCGCATTGAATGTGGGAGGCGTGATGTCGACGGTGCTGCCATCCGGAGACCGTTTCACCACCACGTACCGGCCCGCCTCGGCAGGACGCATTTCAGTCCAGTAGACATCATCGCCATCCAGATAGGCCTGACTCAGACCTATCGTTTCAGAAACAATCGAATCTGATGTGATTGGTGACTTCCAGGAGCCATAAGGAGCTGTCTTTGGTTCTGTCACTCCATTTCTCCTACTTCAGGATCTGTTCAACAATCTCAGCGGCATCTTGGACGTACTTGGGACAAACAGTCTGAAAAAGCTTCTTCTCTCTTGCAGTACTCAATCCCTCAGGCGTGCTTATATCGCAGTCAAGTAATCTCTTGCAGTTAATCGTTCCATTGCGATCTTCGAACCCTCTAACAAATTCTCTGGCGAGTTCGTATGTCTTCTCCCTGGCCTTCTTGTCTTTCGCCTTAACGTTCCCGTACTTCAGCCCTATGACCATCAATGCCCCCGTCACCGCCCCACAGGTCTCCCCCATACGACACAGACCCCCACCAAAGGCCGCAGCTACCTTTAGAGCAGTCTCACGCTTCAAACCAAATTGCTCACCGTATGCAGCAAGCAGTGCCTGGGAACAGACAAAGCCCTCTTTGAACATGGAAAGCGCGTGTTCGACCCTAGTCATCCGTTAATCCTCTCAAGCCGGAGGGGTAATAGATAGGCTTCTATCTGAGGTTCTTCTCCAATTTAGTTGGAGAAGAGGGTCCAAGGATGCAAGGGGTCAAGGATTCAAGGGTTTGTTTTCTAAAGACTT
>JAFDFO010000340.1 GCA_019309815.1 Deltaproteobacteria bacterium | reverse complement strand
GGAATCGATTGAGCAGTTCGGCGGAAACCTGAACACGGGGGGCACGGGTTGTTATTGCCCCCACAAATTCGTGAGCCCGTGGCTGATCAACAGAGTCATAAAAGAGATCGTCAACCCAACGGTGAACGAGATTTACAATCACCTGGGTTGGCAGTACAAAGGGGTGCTCTACTTCGGTCTGAATCTGGATCCTTACGACAACCTCGATGTCTTTGAAATCAATGTGAGGCATGGAGATCCCGAATGGGAAGTCCTGGCCAGGAAATTGAGTACTGATCTCTTTACAATCGGCATGGCAACGTGGGAAGGCTCGTTAGACCAGGTAAAGCAGGTCTGGAACAAGCAGCACTATGTGGACGTTATTGCTATGGAGGGAAGGTCCAAGGCGTCGAGGGGTTGGAACAAGGGATACCCAGGCCGATACGGAAAAGGCCATCAGATAGTTGGCCTGGACGATCTGGAAAGGGGCATTGCCATCTATTTTGCCGGGGTTGATGAGGATTCCGAAAAAGGCCTGGTCACTTACGGGGGTCGAGTCGTGCACGTGGTGGCTGGAGACAAAACCCTGGAAGGCGCTATGGACAAGGCCTATAGAAATATCGAGAAGCTCGCCTTTCTGGATCACAACAACAATGGCGCAAACTGTCTCAGATTTCGTCGCACTATAGGCGTGTGAAACCACGGAGTTGATGATGAAACAGGATCAAGGTCAAAACAAGCCTCCGGTTGTGGGTATTGTCATGGGCAGCGATTCAGATTGGGAAGTTATGGAGAACGCTGCCTCAGTGCTCAGCGACCTGAATATACCCTTTGAGATGACCGTTTCTTCGGCCCACCGCAGTCCGGAAAGGACAGCCGACTTTGCCCGTTCGGCCCGGGAAAGGGGGTTCCGGGTGATTATTGCCGGGGCAGGGGCAGCGGCACATCTGGCCGGGTCGATCGCGGCACTCACCACGCTCCCTGTCATTGGTGTTCCCCTTGATTCTGCCGCCCTCAAGGGGCTTGATGCACTGCTTGCTACGGTCCAGATGCCTGCCGGCGTGCCGGTGGCCACGATGGCCATAGGGACTGCCGGGGCCAAGAACGCCGCAATATTGGCTGCACAGATCCTTTCGGTCAGTGATCCGGAGGTCGCGGACAGGCTGGAACAATTCAAGAAAAAGATGGCCAGCAACGTGGCGGCAAAGGCCGAGGCGCTGACCAAGAATGGGTGAGGCTTGCCGGATGCGGGGTGCCGATGAAGAGCTGCGAAATTCTCTCTGTGGATCCAGAATCCCCTGACCCGGATTCAATCACCAGAGCTGCGGCCCTGATCAAAACCGGCGGTCTGGTGATTTTCCCCACAAGCAGCTTTTACGGCATTGGGGCGCCTGCTCTAGATGCTGAGGCCGTTGACAGAGTCTTTCAAGTTAAAAAACGTGACCCCGAGAAACCCCTCCTCATCCTTATCGCCTCGCTGACCGATCTTGATGCTCTCGTGCAATTGATTCCAGGGACTGCCACTCGCCTGATGAAAGCCTTTTGGCCGGGCAGTTTGACGTTGGTCTTCGAAGCCGCAGACCGCCTCCCGCGCAACCTGACCGGTTACACAAAAAAAATAGGCATACGCCTCGCCCGCCATCCCGTTGCCATCAGTCTTACAAAGGGGGTGGGAGCCCCCATTACAGGAACGAGCGCAAACCTGTCCGGCCAAGCTGCGTGCAGTGATGTGGCCGATCTGGCGCCCCGCTTTCTGGATCAGGTCGATTTGGTCGTGGATGCGGGCAGGCTTGGCGGTGGAAAGGGATCCACCGTGGTGGACGTTACCGCAGACCCCCCGAAGATCCTCCGTGAGGGCGGGATCGATGCAGCAAAGATTCAGACGGTGCTGAAAGGATGATCATAAAGACCAATCCATCCAGTGTTCTTCTTTTGACTAATCTACCTCATCAAGCCATATGAAAATCGGCGGTCTGGCCCTAGAAAACCCTCTTATTCTCGCCCCTATGGCAGGGATCACCCAACTCCCTTTTAGGCGACTGGTCAAAGAAGCGGGCTGTGCTCTGGTCGTTACCGAGATGGTGAGTGCAAACGGACTTGTCCACGGCTCGAAGAAGACCGCAGACCTCCTGGCCATTCATGCGGACGAGCGCCCGGTTTCGGCACAGATATTCGGCACTGATGCGGATATCATGAGAGAGGCTGCTCAGATGGTACATGGCATGGGTGCGGATATTCTTGACATAAATGCGGATATTCTTGACATAAACCTGGGGTGTTCCGTCCGAAAAATCGTGAGGCAGGGCGCAGGTGTTGCCCTGATGCGTGAACCGGAGAGACTGGAAGCCATTCTGAAGGCGGTTCGAAGTGCAGTCAGCATTCCCGCGACCGTCAAGATGAGAACCGGCTGGGATCACTCGGGAGACCAGGCGATCAGGGCAGCGCGTATCGCCGAAGACTGCGGCTTTGATGCCGTGGCCATTCACCCCAGGACGGCCACGCAAGGTTTTGGAGGGAAGGCAGACTGGTCATTGATTACCAGGCTCAAAGATTCCATTTCCATTCCAGTCATCGGCAACGGGGATATTCGCGAACCCAATGATGTGCTGAGAATGCAAAGTGAAACCGGATGCGACAGTGTCATGATTGGAAGGGCATCTATCGGGA
>JAFDFO010000114.1 GCA_019309815.1 Deltaproteobacteria bacterium | reverse complement strand
TCAGCTTCTGGAGGGCCTCTTCTTTTGAAGGAATGCTTTCAATCCCTTCAGCAATCACTTTGCCGGATTTCGTTTCAAGCACTTCTGCGCCCTTGCCGTTTGTTACCACGGTAAAGGGCACTTCGTAATCCTCCACGAGCCTGGCTGCAGCTACCGCAGGCCGTTCCCGACTGACCAATGACCCCGGCCCAAAGATGATAATCATGAAGGCCTTGCCATTCAACCGGACCATAAAATTCACCCTGAAGGTCCCACTGTTGCCATCGATATTGAGCGTAATCGGCCGCCTGACTTCTATGTCGGTTTTCAAGTACCCTTTTTTCTCAACAAGAAAGTGTGCGACTTCCTGCCTTGCCCGTTCGTCAATCGTGTCGACAAGCGTCTCGCCGGTTATGAAGTCGACAGTTTCCCCTAGTATGAGTTCATGGGCGCACATTACTTGGTTCCCTTCCAAGAATAGGCGGATTTGGATTTTAGGGATTCCAGTGTTGGATGGGATTCGGAGGCCGCCTTTCAACAAGTGCCTGTTCCGCTGAAGAACTGGACTCCCTCCAGACAGGGCCATATTATCACGACCATGAAAAAAACCAAAACATTTTCACTCTCCATCTTATTGCTTGCCTCGGGCAATGGGACAACCGTCGTTATGAAGTAATCATTTCAGGCTCATCTCCCGATTAGTTGTAGTTAGTTGGAGTAGAATAAGTGCGTCATCTCCAATTGAGCAGGTTTGGTTCCAGAGGGTTCAAGGGGTCGAGGGTCCAAGGATTCAAGTTAAAAACAAAAAGATATTCGAAGAAAGGACCCCAGATTTTCTTGGCAGGAGACTTGGGCTTCATTGAAAGAAGTAAATTGGGTACACCAAAGAAAGACATCGCAGAAATCGAAAGAATGTTAACGGCGCTGATAAAGTCTTTGGAAAACAAACCCTTGAATCCTTGACCCCTTGAATCCTTGGATCCTCTTCTCCAACTAAATTGGAGAAGAACCTCATTTCAGGATTCAGCTTGATTACCACAAGACCATTGGGTATGTTTGGTAGAGATTTGAACTGCGATAGCGAGCGCATTCCCTGTCCCGCCATGGCGGGGCTGCATGGAGCTTCAATCTGTAACTTGTCAGAGGATTCAATGGTTATGTCAGACAAGATTTTGCTGCAGGGGATTTTGCCGGAAGACGTTGAAAGGCTGATCAGGGTTGAGCATCCTGATCCCCACGGTATTCTCGGCGCACACCCCAGTGCCGGCAAAGAAGAAGGGATCGTGATACGCAGTTTTCACCCCGAGGCAATCAGGGCAGAAGTGCTCATTGACGGGAAAGATCCACTTCCCATGGAAAAATGTCATCCGGGTGGCCTTTTTGCCTGCTTTATTGCCCGCCAACGCCTTCCCGTCCATTACAGGATCAGATTCGTCTTTTCTGACGGAAACCACTGGGAAAGCATTGCCCCTTATCGTTTTATGCCGACCCTGGGAGAAGTTGACCTCTACCTGGCAGGAGAGGGGACCCATCACCGTCTTTATGAGCGGCTTGGAGCTCACCTGCACGAAATGGATGGAACACGCGGTGTCTCTTTTGCCGTTTGGGCACCGAATGCAAGGAGGGTGAGTGTCATCGGAGATTTCAACAGGTGGGATGGAAGGCTTTTTCCCATGAGGCAGATGGGGGCGTCCGGGATTTGGGAACTGTTTGTGCCGGAGATTGGCGCAGGCACTATGTACAAATATGAAATCAAGACCGCCGACGGGGATCTCCGGATAAAAACCGACCCTTATGCCTTTGCCATGGAACTCAGGCCGGGTACGGCTTCCATCGTGTGGGATCTGGAAAACTACCAGTGGCATGATGACCCCTGGATGACCAGCCGAAGCGAGCGGAACCTGCTTGAGGAGCCGATGGCTATCTATGAGGTCCACCTGGGGTCTTGGATGCGAGTGACGGAGGAGGGAAACAGATGGCTCACCTATCGAGAACTCGCCCCCAGACTGGTTGAACACGTCAAGAAGTTTGGGTTCACCCACGTGGAGCTCATGCCTGTTGCCGAGCACCCTTTTGACGGTTCCTGGGGATATCAGGTCGCAGGATATTATGCGCCAACGAGCCGTTTTGGGAGTCCTGATGATTTTAAGCACTTTGTAGACACGTGCCACCAGCATGGCATTGGGGTAATCGTGGACTGGGTGCCTGCCCACTTCCCGAAAGACGATTATAGCCTGAGACTGTTTGACGGTACTGCCCTTTACGAACACATGGATCCGCGGGAAGGAGAGCATGCGGAATGGGGGACACTTGTCTTCAACTTTGGCCGACACGAGGTTCGCAATTTCCTCATGGCGAACGCCCTGTTCTGGTTGGATAAGTATCATATTGATGGTCTCAGGGTGGATGCAGTGGCTTCCATGCTTTACCTCGATTACGGCAGACGAGATGGAGAGTGGATTCCGAATCGGTACGGAGGAAATGAGAACCTGGAAGCCATTTCGTTTTTCCGGGAGCTCAATAAGGCAGTGTACGGGCTGTTTCCCGGATGTTTTACGAGCGCCGAAGAATCAACAGCGTGGCCAGGGGTGACTTCGCCTGCCCACCTGGGGGGCCTCGGGTTTGGTTTTAAATGGGATATGGGATGGATGCACGACACCCTGCTTTATTTCAGCAAGGAACCCGTTCATCGAAAATATCACCACAACAACCTGACCTTTTCCATGATGTATGCATACAGCGAAAACTATGTCCTGACATTTTCCCACGACGAAGTGGTTTATGGCAAGGGTTCCCTTCTCAGAAAGATGCAAGGAGATGACTGGCAGAAATTTGCCAATCTGAGACTGCTGATGGCATACATGTATACGCACCCGGGAAAGAAACTTCTCTTCATGGGAAGCGAACTGGCACTCTGGGACGAATGGTATCACGAAAAGAGCCTGGATTGGCACCTCGAATCAGAGCCCATGCATCAGGCCTTCCAGCATTTCATGGTGGACCTCGGAAGGCTGTACCTTGAGCATTCGGCTCTATGGGAGCTAGACGCCTCTCCTGAAGGCTTTTCATGGATTGACTGCCAGGACGCAGAGAGCGGTGTCATCTCATATGTCCGTCATGGAAAGGAGAATCATTTGGTTTGTATCTTCAACCTGACCTCTGTGCCCAGAGAAGGGTATCGAATAGGTGTACCAGGGCAGGGCAGTTACCGTGAGCGTATCAACAGTGATTCAACCTACTATGGCGGAAGCGACGTGGGCAATCAAGGCTACCTATCAGTAGATGAGGTTCCGTTTCATGGCTTCTCCCAGTCGATTTTGCTGACCCTCCCTCCCTTGGCATGTCTGATTCTGGAACCAGTGGTGTAGCGAAAAGACAATTGTCAACGAATGACCAGGTCTTGGCCGGCCTGTGTTGTTATGAAAGGGAATTGAAGTTAGTTATGACGTCCAAGGCCGCGAAAACTCGTCTTAAGCCCACGCGCTTCTTAGTCCAGGAGCACCACGCTCGACAGCTGCACTACGATTTCCGTCTTGAGGTGGCCGGCGTGCTGAAGTCTTGGGCGTTGCCCAAGGGGCCGTCCTTAGACCCGGCTGACAAGAGGCTGGCGGTCATGGTAGATGATCACCCTCTTGAATACTTTGCATTTGAGGGAATTATCCCGGTCGGTCAATATGGGGCCGGTGCGGTGGTGGTCTGGGACCAGGGTCAGTATGACCTTCTTGAAGGGGATGATCCGCTGGAGGCCCTGAATGGGGGGAAGGTGGTCATTGAACTGCATGGCGAAACACTCAGAGGAGGGTTTGTCCTGATAAAGATGAAGGGGAGGGGCGAGAAGAACTGGCTTCTGATCAAGAAGAAAGACGGTCATGGCCGGGCTGGCTGGACCCTTTCACCGGCACTCACGAAGGAAAAGGAAGCCGCCCTGAAGGAAAAGACGCCCCCTTGCAAGGCGCATTGATAGACTATAACCCATCCAAAAAATGCGAATCAGGTTTCGGGGCCTCGACTGCTGAATTCGCAAGGAGTATTGGAGTATTGGAGTGTTGGACTTTTTTCTCATTACTCCATTACTCCCGCTCTTTGAGGCTTGCCAATGGGACCATTAAGTCTTAAATGTGTTTTTGAGATAGGTTCTAGGCGCAGGGCAGCGGCAAGGCATCTTACTAGGGATTCGTTTTCATGGGCAAACAGATAGAAAATGTCTTGTTTGTGTGTACCGGGAACATTTGTCGCAGCCCATTTGCTCAATGCCTGTTCAACAAGATTTTGGCGCAAAGAGGGCTCAAGGACGTTACAGCAGCTTCTGCGGGGCTACTTGCACTTCCCGACAATTCAGCCACCCACTTGGCGCACAAGGTTGCCTCTGAACATGGGGTCGATCTGGCTGAACACAGGGCAAAGTCCGTATCGGAAGACCTTGTTGCCTGGTCAGATCTCATCCTGGTCATGGAGAAATCTCAGGAAGATGCTCTCCTGAGTGCTTTTCCAACGGCTGCGGGGAAGGTGCTTTTGCTGAGACACTTTGCCCGTCATGGCTCGCGGAGACGAGGGATTGCCGATCCCTATGGATTGCAGTATGAGGCATATCGTTTCTGCTTTCTCGACATACTGGACTCAGTTTCAGGCCTGGCAGAGTATCTCTGCGGTCGCTCAATCGCTTTCGACCCTATAGATGTAAGGTCTTATGAAGGTTACAAGGCTCATGAATCCCCGCGTTCCTTTGTGTGGGCCGGTCAGACCTTCACAATTACTGGCATTGTCGACCGCTGGTATGAAGGGAGTCGGGATGAGACATCAGCGGCAATGGACTATTTCAAGGTGGAGGTCGATGATGGTCGGACCTTCATTATTCGCTATAACCGGCTCTTTGACAGTTGGGCAATACTTGTTCCCTAGCAGGATAACTGAGCCTATCTGTCCCGGTGAAAGGGCTCTCGGCCATTCTTCACATTAGTTCCTTAGTTCTAGAATTCGTGTTTTTTCTGGCAGAAAACAGCCTTGTGCCCAAAAAACTACATGAGAATCAGAATCTTAAATTCGAAATCCGAATATCGAAATCCGAAACAATGACCAAATTTTCCAAATTCAAATGACATAAACGGAAAGCCCATATCTAAGAGAAGAATTATTGTTTTGAACATTTGGGAATTTAGCATTTCGGATTTGTTTCGAGTTTCGAATTTCGTGCTTCGGATTTCCGGCTTGTCCGGGTCAGGAGGCATCATTGAAGCTAAGTCGGCTTCACGACATCAGCCTTAAGTGGAAGCTTATTATCCCATTCCTTTTTCTTGCCTTTATGGGAGCCCTGGCTCTGTTCGTGGTTTCCTATCGTTTCCAGGCGAGCCTGATTCATGTCAACGAAGAAAAACTTCTGAGAAATCAGTACAAGTATTTCTTGCACGAGGTTGACTTCAAGGCGAACATGGCCATGACCCTTGCCACGCTGGTGGCCAGTAATCCCGATGTGGCTGAGGCCCTTGCCGAAAGGGACCGCGAGCGATTGATCGCGCTTCTTCATCCCTCCTATAAGGCCTTGCACAATGATTTTGGGATTAGCCATTTTCACTTTCACGTTCCTCCCGCCACATCGTTTCTGCGCTTCCACGCGTTAGACAAATACGGAGACCAGATGGAGGCCTACAGGCATACCATCAACAAGGCGAGAGAGACCGGCACCGGTGTTGCCGGGCTTGAACGGGGTGTCTTCGGTTTTGGTATTCGAAGCGTGGTCCCCGTGGTTCACGAAGGGCAGCAGGTTGGGACTGTAGAATTTGGGCTTTCTTTTGAGCAGCCGCTTCTCAACGAATTCAAAGAAAATTATGGGACAGACCTGACGATCTGTGTGCCCGACGAACTGAGCGGGAAAAGGCCAATGGTCTTCGCCTCGACCTTGAACGGAACTCTTCTTCCCGTAGCGTTGTTTGATCAAGCCTTTGAGAAAGGGGAAGTGGTACTGCACACAGCTGAGTTGGATGGCAGGGACATGGCCATCATCGCCGGGCCGGTTCGTGACTTCTCATCGAAAATCGTGGCCGTGGTGGAAATCAGTGTGGATCGAAGTCCAACGCTGGCCCTTCTCAAACGATATGGGAGCGTTGCCATAGGTATTGGGCTGATAGGCTTTGCCCTGTCCATATCTTTTGTGTGGCTGATCTCGATCATTTTTACAAAACGTATAGAAGACGTGGTACAGGCCGCGGATGAGATTGCAGCCGGCCATCGCGACACAAGGATTACGGTTAAGAGCGCCGATGAACTGGGCACGATGGCCAGGGCGATCAATGAAATGTTGACTTCATTGGAAGAATCGCGTGGGAAGATAAAGGACTACGCTCAAAACCTGGAATCGATGGTGGAGCACCGGACCCACACACTGAAAGAATCTGAAAAGGCATACCGAACCCTGGTCGAAAACGTTCCCCTCATTATCTACATGGTGATGGCGGACGGAAGCGCATTGTTCCTAAACAGGTTTGTTGAGCAGACCATCGGGGTGGCACCGCTCCAATTAAGCGGTCATCACGAACTGTGGGCAGAGCACATCCATCCGAATGACAGGGTAAGAGTCCTTGACCAGTTCAACAAATCCCTGGCCCAAGGCAATGAGTTCTTCGCTGAGTACAGGATGATACACCAAGACGGTCGCGTTATCTACGTCATTGATCACGCTATTACCGTATTTGACAACGGTGATTTCATAAGGCTGGACGGCATCATTATGGATGTGACTGCCCGACGAGAACTCGAGCAAAAGATCATGCAGGCAGAAGAACTCCAGACCCTGAGTGAGGTTTCTGCTCGTCTGGCCCATGAGATCAGAAACCCTCTTACTTCTGTGGGTGGGCTGACAAGGCGGTTGCTGAAATCCTTTGATCCATCGGACCC
>JAFDFO010000113.1 GCA_019309815.1 Deltaproteobacteria bacterium | reverse complement strand
GATTGAAGAAAAGGCCGGCATGAGCGTCAGAAACAACGAGCAGACGCAGACCGTCAGGGTGGAGCGAGACCTGGGCGTGACACCGGCGGACATCGAGCCACAGGTCGCCCGGGAAAAAGCACCTGAACCTGCCCCCGAACCCAAGCAGGTGCCGGAAGAGGCCGCTTCCAGTAGCATAGACCAGTTAGACAAGAAACTAGAGACCCTGAAAGAATGGAAGGATGAGGGTCTCATTACCCCCGAAGAATACACCAAAGAGAAGGCCCGCATTATAGAAAAGCTGCACGGGTTATAATGAATAACAACTCGTCACGTTGAACTGCAACAGAGAGCGCATTCCCTGTCCCGCTATGGTGGGACTGCAGGGAGCTTCAATCAGGGTTCTTTCCTTTCCAACACTCCATTACTCCAGCACTCCAATACTCCAACCAAGGGCACCCATGCCCGCCCTATGTGGATGCAAACAAAGCCCTTCTTCGGTCGGCCAAACGAAACGTATTTTTGAGAACTCCTATAGTCTCAGTAATCCTTTGCCCATTACTCCAACACTCCATTACTCCAGCACTCCATTCTAGTTCATCTCTCCCCTCACATACCTTTCCGCCAGTTCCACATCTTCTTTGCTCCCGATAAAGAGGGGAACCCGCTGGTGGAGTTCTTCGGGCTCGATCTCCAGGATCGGTTTTTCCCCGTTACTCGCATAGCCGCCCGCTTCCCTGACCACGAAGGCCAGAGGACTGGCCTCGCACATGAGGCGCAGTTTGCCGTGGGGCTTCTTGGGGTCTCTGGTGTCGGCTGGGTACATGAAGATACCCCCCTTGAGCAGGTTCCGGTGAAAGTCGGAAACTAAAGACCCGACATACCTTGCCGTGTAGGCAGGCTTGGTGTCAGGAGCCTTGAAGTAGTTGACCAGGCGCTGGACTTCCGCACTCCAGTAGTTGTAATATGTCTCGTTCACGCTGAAAATCGTGCCGCGTTCTGGTATGCGAATGTTTTCGTGGGTGAGCAAAAACTCGCCGATGCCCGGAAGGAGCGTGAAGCCGTGGACTCCCTGCCCGGTCGTGTAGACCATGATGGTGCTGGAGCCGTACAGAAAATAACCTGCGGCGACCTGCCTGTAGCCGGGTTGTAGGACGTCGCTCAAGGTGCCGTTCTCATCCGAGGTAATCTTTCTGTGTATGGAAAAGATCGTCCCGATGCTCACATTCACATCGATGTTGGATGAACCGTCCAGAGGGTCGTAGATAAGGACGTAGTTGCCCTTTGGATACTGGGGAGGAATCTGGATAATGTCCGCATCCTCCTCAGACGCAATGACACAGAGCTGACCGATGTGCCCCATCCTTTCAATGATGGTACGATTGGCAAATTCGTCCAGCTTTTGCACCTCTTCTCCCTGGACGTTCTCGCGGCCTGCATATCCTAAGATGTCCGCAATCCCCGCCTTGTTTACTTCCCTCGCAATGATTTTGGCGGCCACAATCAACTCCGAAAGGAGCCGGGTAAAGGCACCGGTGGCTTCAGGGTTTTCGCGCTGTTTTGCAAGCATGTGCTCGGTCACGGTCATGCCGATGGATGATTTCACGGTCCCCTCCTCAATTCGTCTTTATTCTGATGAAGATTAAGTGTATTAAGAGTTGTTCCGCATTGTCAAGGAAGTGTTGGCCTAATGCGGAGTGGGGAGTGCGGAATGCGGAATGAAAAATAACTGTCTTTCAACTTTAGGCACTTTAGCGCACTCTAGGCATTTTAGGCACTTTCAGTTAAACTTTAGCGCACTTTTAGGCACTCTGGACACTTTCAGTTTCTTATGCACACTGTACTCACATTGCTGAAACCCCGCGTATGGTCCTTCAGGCACCGGCTCCGGGGGCGGCTTGAAGGGAAGGCCTGGGTAAAGATTCTCCTTGCCCTGATAAGCTTGTTCTTCTGGGCAGGCATCTTTGCCGTCGTTTATAGGGTCCTCCTTTACTTTCACAGCATTGAAGGGTTTGGCGACGTCCTGGCCCGCAAGCTTCTTTCCATGGTGCTCCTGACCTTCTTTTCTGTGCTCGTGTTCAGCAGCATCCTTACGGCGCTGTCCACGCTTTATCTTTCAAAGGACCTCCCGCTGGTCCACGCAGCCCCTATCAGAGTTGACAAGGTGTTTCTGGCTCGTTCGATGGAGAGCACCTTTGACAGCTCCTGGATGCTGTTCCTGTTTGGCCTGCCCGTCTTCTTGGCCTATGCGCTGGTGTACGACGCGGGCTTGTGGTTCTATCTGATCCTCGTCGGCTCGCTCATCCCGTTTTGTCTGCTCGCTTCCGCCATCGGCACACTGGTGGTCCTGTTGCTGGTGGTCGCGCTTCCGGCCAATCGCATGCGAGACATTTTTGTTTTCCTCTCCATGGTTCTGGTCATCCTCTTGTACTTCATGTTTCGATTCATGAGACCGGAGCGGCTCGTAGATCCCGACGCCCTGGCGACCCTGACGGGGTATCTCAGATCTCTCGAGGCCCCGGGTTCGCCATTTTTGCCGACCACATGGATGCTTGAGACGTTGTGGCCTGCTTTGACAGGCATCAATAGTTCGGCGTTGTTCCATCTGGGGCTTTGCTGGACAGGTGCCCTTTCCCTCATCTTCATTGCGACGAAACTCTCTCGTGCCTTTTATTTCAAGGGGGTATCAAAGGCACAGGTGGCCCGCCGGGGACCAAGGCGCAGAAAGAAGGCTGCCGGAACGCCTTCAAAACAGACGTGGCTGAGCTCCGGCAAGGTGAGGGCCCTCCTGGCGAAAGACATCAAGACCTTCTTTCGCGATAACACCCAATGGTCTCAGCTTTTTCTGCTGGTGGCCCTCATCGTTGTCTATCTTTACAATTTCAAGGTCCTTCCCATTGAGAAGGCACCGATCCAAACCTTCTATCTTCAAAACATTTTGGCATTCCTGAACATGGGCCTGGCCGGTTTTGTGCTCGCTGCCATGGCAGTACGCTTCGTATTCCCGGCTGTAAGTATCGAGGGGGAAGCCTTCTGGCTCATAAGATCGGGGCCTCTCCGGCTGAAGACCTTCCTGTGGGTGAAGTTCTGGACTTACCTGATCCCTTTGCTTGTCCTGTCTGAGATACTCATCGTGGCTACAAATACGCTCCTTTCCGTGACCCCTTTCATGATGGGGCTTTCCACAATAACGGTCTTCTTCATGGTGTTCGGCATCACCGCTATGGGCGTGGGTTTGGGTGCTGCCTATCCTAATTTTCGTCTGGAGAACGTGGCCCAGGCGGCCACCGGGTTTGGAGGTATGCTCTTTATGTTCCTGTGCGTTGGTTTCATTGGATCGGTCATTATCCTGGAGGCCGGACCGGTTTACACAATTTTCATGGCCAGGCTGCGCGGGGAGGCCATACCACTGGTTCACTGGATCTGGATTTCTGTCTCCTTCATATTAGTGGCAGGTATTAATCTGGTGGCCCTGTTCTGGCCCATGCGATTTGGGTTGAAGATGCTCTCCCGTCTGGAACAATAGAAACAATGCGGAGTCTCGAATGCGGAATACCCAATTCGGAGTGCGGAATACCCAATGCGGAGTGCGGAATGGGGAGTGCGGGAATGTTTTCAAGCCGTCAGGCGCAATTCGGAATATCGAATGCAGAGTGCGGAATGAAAGACAAGTTCCGTAATGAACGAGACAGTCAAGCACAGGGTTTTCACTTAAAAGAAATGGTCTAAAAAAGATGCTCATTCAGATCAGCCAGAAGGCACTACATGCTCCCTACCAACCACCCAATAGTTCTTTTATTCCGCATTCCGCACTCCGCATTCCGCATTCGATACTCCGCATTCCCCATTCCATCACTTGACTATACTTCGTCACATTGGTAGAAATAGGTGCGGCTTTACCAGTGGGAATCACTGTGTGAGGGTAGCATCAAAGACAAATGATAAGCAGGAGGGGATGGTTATGACAGATTTGAGAAGATTCAGGGTTCTTGTAGGGATTTCAGCACTGTTGTTTGTTTTTGCGGTCGTCGCGGGTTGTGCTAAACCGAAGTCAAGCAGCACAGCCATAGAGGAAGCCGAGTATGCTGCAACCGAGCCGGATGATACGCCAACACCACTTTACTATGACTTTGATGATGTTCTCATCCCATCAGAGCTGAAGGTCGACAAAAAGCGGTCTTTTGTCTACCATACGGATGAGTTCACAGCCGGAGTCTTGGTACTGTCAGGGCGGGTGGAGCTAAACTCCCTCATCAGATTTTTTGATAGCAACATGGCAAAGGATAACTGGCGTTTGAATAGTTCTTTCAAGTCTCCCCGCACGATCTTGTTTTTCACTAAGGCGAATCGGAGCTGCATTATCAACATTACTGAACAAAGATTCGACACTGAGGTTGAGATCTGGGTAGCCCCTAGCACGGCAACTAAAGATGAGGGGCTGTTGTTGAAGTAACGCAAAGCGCAGAGTGCAGAGGGCAGAGCGTAGAGCATTTTTCGCTGTGCGCCAGGGTCTGTGCTCTGTCGATAGCAGAGAGTTAGATGTCAGATCCACTGAAGGACAAGAGCATTGTACTCGGAGTGTGCGGCGGGATTGCCGCTTACAAGGCGGCCGATTTTCTTAGAGTCCTTGTGAAGGCGGGTGCCCGCACCCGAGTGATTATGACCGAGGCCGCACAGGCATTTGTCGGCGTCGCTACTTTTGAGGCCCTTTCAGGAGAGTCGGTGTGGACCGACATGTTTGGGGGGCAGGACGGCGCTCCGTTTCGTCACATCGCATGGGCAGAGGAGGCGGATGCCGTGGTCATCGCGCCCGCCACCGCCAATACCATCGGCAAGATGGCCCATGGGATAGCCGACGATCCCCTAACCACCTTTATTCTGGCAGTTCGAGCGCCAATCCTGGTTTGTCCATCCATGAACACGAACATGTATGAAAATCCCATTGTTCAGGAGAACATAACACGGCTGGAACGGCCCGGGATCACCGTGCTGCGTCCCGAGGCAGGGTCGCTCGCCTGCGGTCGAGAGGGGCCCGGTCGATTGCCGGATGTAGGGACCATTGCAGAGGAGGTCCGTTCACTCCTGTGTCCAAACGATCTGGCGGGAGAACAAATCCTGGTCACGGCCGGACCCACTCACGAACCGGTCGATCCGGCCAGGTTCATCAGCAATCCGTCTTCCGGCAAGATGGGACATCTCATCGCACGCGTTGCGCGGAGGCGGGGAGCAGAAGTGGTGTTGATTACGGGACCGACGGCACTACCTGACCCTTTGGGGGTAAGAGGGATCCGGGTAAAAACCGCCCAGGAGATGTTCGATGCAGTGATCGGTGCTGCGGAAAAGGCCACAATCACCATTATGGCCGCTGCAGTGGCAGATTGGCGGCCGGCGAACCCCTTGGAACACAAGATAAAGAAAGAGGAGATGGCCGAGTGTTTGCCCCTTGAACGGACAGCGGATATCTTGAAAACATTGGGAGAAAACAAGAAAAGCCAGATCCTGGTCGGTTTTGCGGCAGAAACTCGGGACTTGCAGCAGAACGCCTCAGCCAAACTGAATGCGAAGAACCTGGATCTCATTGTTGGCAATCTCATTGGACAGGCTGATTCGGGGTTTGGTTCAGATACGAATCAGGTGAGTCTTTTCTATAGAGATGGTCGGAACGAGGCCTTGCCGCTCATGGAGAAGTCAGCCTTGGCGGACGTGTTGTTTGACAGAATCCTGGAGATGAAGCAGAAGTAGAGACGATCACTTACAATTGAAGATTGATGATTGAAGATTGACGATTGAAAAACAGATTCTTTTTGGCTTTGGCTTAACGCCATGCGCTATGCTCTATGCGCTTTGCGCCACGGTGAACAGACAACGCCTGGCGCCTTTCTGACCAGTGACCAATGATCAATGACTGACTTCGAGAGCCCCGCCCGACTCCTGGCTGAAATCCGAGAGGATTTCACGGGCTATCTAGAGTATATTGCGGGCTTAGGGTATCCAGGTGTGGCCCTCTCAGATAACACGCTCAGGATTCTGGAGAGCTGGGGAAAAAGGGGCATGGCAGAAAGCCTGGACATGATCCGGGATGATCTTGGGGCCTGCCGGAGATGCAAACTGCACACGGGGAGGAAGAATATCGTTTTTGGATTCGGGAACCCCAGGGCAAAGCTGGTCTTCGTGGGCGAAGGGCCGGGCTACGAGGAGGATATACAGGGTCAGCCGTTTGTGGGTAAGGCCGGCCAACTCCTCACCAGGATCCTCCAGGCCATCGGCTTGACCCGAGAGGATGTCTATATCTGTAATATCATAAAGTGCCGGCCTCCGGGGAATCGAAACCCGGAGCCCGACGAGATTGCCGCATGCATCCCTTTTCTCCGGCGGCAGTTAAAAACCATAGGCCCCAGGTTCATATGTGCCCTGGGCACCTTTGCCGCCCAGACCCTTCTGGGAACCAACACGCCGATTTCGCGATTGCGAGGACGCTTCTATGCCTATGAGGGAATCGATCTCCTTCCCACATATCACCCTGCGTATCTTCTGCGGAATCCTTCAAAGAAGGCCGATGTCTGGCAGGATATGCAGAGACTTCAGGAGGCTTATGAAAAGACTTAGGGCCCTCATTGAACGCTTTATGAAAGTCTTGCCAAGGAGTGCGTTTCTGGGACTGGCATTGACAGGTATTCTCTCGGGCGCCGTTGTGCCCACTGCTTGGGCTGACACTGGAGATATCTACGTGATGGAAGTCTCCGGCACGATCAATCCGGGTTTAGCACAATACGTGATAAGAAGTATGGAAAAGGCCTCCAGCGAAGGGGCTGTTTGCCTCGTGATTCAGCTTGACACCCCCGGTGGGCTCGTCCTGTCCATGCGCTCCATTGTCATGGCTATGCTGGCCTC
>JAFDFO010000112.1 GCA_019309815.1 Deltaproteobacteria bacterium | reverse complement strand
AGGGAGGACCAGCATGAGAAGTCCAATTGCCAGGCAGATTTCATGCGTCCTGCCCTTGAGAACAAAGTTGGTTCCCACCGAACTAGGTATCCTCAATCGGCAGAGGAGTCGGTAAACCAGAAACATTCCGGGAAGTACGGTTGCAAAATCGAGGTAGGCTTCCAGGTGTGACCACGGCCCCTCAGGCGGAACGCCCACGAAATACCAGTTCCCGAGGCGGAGATTCCAGCACTCAAAAAGGAACCAGAATACAGAAGACCAAAAAAGGAGGAAGCCCGTCCAGAAACAGAATAAGTCCGTACCATGCAAATGGATAGGTGTGAGGATAGAATGGAAAGACATAATTGAGCGTTCCCCAGAAGGTGACAATGACTGTTGCAATGCCGAGGAACACCATCAGTTTGCTGACGAAGTCACGGTTCATCGTACAAGAAAAGCTCGGGTGGCCAGATACGCCTCTTGTTTCTCTAAGAGCCTGCAGAGGCACAAAGAATGTGAGTACCGCAAGGCGGGACGATGGGGAATATGCTCAGGCGGAACTCGTGACGTACAAAGCATTGTAATGCTACAGTTAGAAGCAAGGATCAAAGCTAATCCAGAAATGGTAGCGGGTCCTTTTTGCGGTAAATAAGGGCCTGGCATACTGCAATCAAGGTCTGTTTTTCGTCTGTCACTTTGATGTCGTATGTGGCTGTGCGCGAGGTCAGATTCAGCTCCCGGGCCTCTGCCCGCAGGCGGGAGCCGGGTGCGGCGGCAGCAGTGTACGTGATATTCATATTGAGGGCAACGGCGACCGTGCCGTGAGAATTGCCGGCTGTCTCAAAGGCTTCGTCAATGAGGGCAAACACGGCACCACCGTGGGCCATCCCAAAGATGTTTTCCATATCCTCGGTGAAGGTCATTTCAACTACCGAATGGCCCAAGTCGAGTTCAACGAGTTCTATGTTCATCTTCCTGGCAAAAGGCTCTTCCTTGACCCTTTGAAAAATGGCTTTTCTAACCCTCTCATCCATAATGGCCTGTATCCTCCTGTCTATTACTATTCTTCCATCACAAATCTGGCCAGGTTCTTTTTCTGTGGGATATACTCACCCACCGGCACGAGTTTCTTGTTGAATCCCACGCAATCCACCATAATCCTCCAAAGGGTTTCCATCATGGCTGTTTCGTCATCATTTTCAGGTAAGAATTCAACCAGATTCTTCTCCATGGTGATCTTCATAAGTGCCTCCTTTCGTTAGTCGTTTATCAAGCCGAGTAGTTCCATTTTAGCACTCTATGACAGTTCCGACGCCACCATCCAGCCATTTATCCGGATGAAGTGCTTCTATCTGTGACTTGTTCGCAGTGCAATGGCACGCACAGATCAAATCCAGGTCTTTGAGAAGATCATATTCTCGAAAACCGTGCAGGCCTCCGATGAGTGCAGAAACCTTTCCGTAAGAGGAAGCAGCTTCAAGGATGGGACCCACGCCCGGGTGGGCGCATCCCGAGATTACGACCAGCCCCGTGTCGGTTCTGATCGCTATTGATTGTTCAACCTGCATGAGCTCGCCGGTAGAAAAGACGTTGCCGGCAATTTCAATGGGAGTGGTGACTTCAATCACATTCCTGTCCGGAAGTGACGGCTGAAAAGAGCTCGGCAGATAGAGGGTGGCTGTCTGATTGACTTGCAGCAATTCGTTGAGTCCCCCGGTATGATCCCAGTGGGCGTGGGATACAACGATTATGTCGATGGCCGCAGGATCAATACTAAGTTCCGCCATGTTGTATAAAAGGGTGTCGCCCTTGGCACCAGTGTCGAAGAGTATCCTGGGCGTGTTTTCGATTTCAAGATAGCAGGAAAACCCATAGTCAGGAATAAGGCCTTTCTTCGATCCTGTGTTGTCATAAACGAGAGTCACTTTCACCAGGTGGATATTCCTTCATGGATTAAGACAGAAGACGCAGTGTGGGGTTCGCCGTCCCGTCCAAGTCTTCGCTTCTGGAGCTTCAATGCCACATTTTCTCATTCCCTTCAAGGCATTTCCAGAACCTGTCTATAATATAGGTTCTTCTCCAATTCAGTTGGAGAAGAGGGTCCAAGGATTCAAGGGTTTGTTTTCTAAAGATTCTATCAGCTCGGTTAACATTCTTTTCGATTTCTGCGATGTCTTTTTTTGGTGTGCCCAACTCGCTTTTTTCAATGAAGCACAAATCTCCTGCCAAGAAAATCTGGGCTCTTTTCTTTGAATATCTTTTTGCTTTTCACTTGAATCCTTGGACCCTCGACTCCTTGAATCCTCTGGGATCAGATCTACTCAATTAGAGATGACACACCTAGTTAACTGCAACTAATCGGGAGATGATCCATAATATGCTGCAGGACATTTTATTCCTCATTACTCTTCAATCGCTTGCCTCTAAAGAAGGTTTGCATCAATCTCTTGCATTCGTTTTCGAGCACCCCTCCCTGGATATCAATCGTATGATTCAAGCCTGTTTCAGCAATCAAGTCATGCCGTAACGCTGTTCCGCCCCATTTGGGTTCTTTAGTGCCGAAAACAATCCTGGCCACCCGTGCATGAACCAAGGCACCCAGGCACATAATACAAGGCTCAACGGTGACATAAAGCGTTGTGTTCAACAGCCGATAGTTTCCGACTGCCCGGCATGCGGCTCGCAGCGCAAGAATTTCTGCGTGCGCAGTTGGATCACATAAGGAGATAGTCTGGTTGTGTGCTTTTGCGAGCAGGGTGCCATCGTCTGCAATGAGGACTGCTCCAACCGGCACCTCGTCTTCACGAGCGGCCTGTCGTGCTTCAGTCAAGGCTTGCTGCATGAAGTGGATGTGGTTCAATATGAATCCCCATTTTCAATCAGCTTGACAGCTTACTTCTGGGACACTATAAGGTTCCGAAACGGCTTCTAATTACAGATGCGCCCATAGCTCAGTGGATAGAGCGCCGGACTACGAATCCGTAGGCCGCCCGTTCAAATCGGGCTGGGCGCACCAATTGGCAGAAAGGGGTTGCCCGTCCAGGCAGGGAGGGTAACCCCTTTGCACTGCATAATTTGTGAACTGGGTGTTCTCCGCAAATATGAGAATAATGTCAAGCGAACAAATGCCACCGGATGCAATGCTGAGTGACTTGCAACGCTATGTCTGAAGCCGGATGAAAAACAGCGCGTAAGGGACCATCTGTCTTGTCGTATATCACACATTGAGCCGCCTCTCTACAAGGTTGTCTATGAGAAACAAACTCTTTGTCATAATTGGGGGTCAGGCTGAGAAAAAAAGCCGGGGAACCAGAGGGACGATGGGGCGGAGCGGAAATGGCCCAGACCTCGACATTCTCAAAAAGAGCCCGTGCCTTCAGTGCCAACTTTATGTTGAAAACACAATGTGCCTCTACGTGCAGAGATGCAGCAAGATCGATGCGTTTCAGCAAGTGGCGGCCGTTCACTGCACCCTCTACAAGGATCACAATGTGTTCTCCATCCTGAAGGTATAGAGCAAACACTTCCTCTTTGGTGAAATACGGCGTTACCCCTGCCGGGTTCATAATACCGTTCTGCATTTGTCTTAACCTCCCAACGGTTACACGGCTCGACTTTGATTCTTTTGGTGCGTCGTGCTACCATCGGTGCTGAAATGAAGTCAGTCTCGGAGACATTCCCCTTTCGCCGCTGGCTTGGGTCCTGCAAAGTCTATGCTGACCGGCGCGTCCTTTCCCTTCTCTTTTTCGGTTTCGCCAGCGGTCTCCCCCTTGCACTCACCTTTGGGACTCTCAGTGTGTGGTTGAGAGAAGTTGGGGTAAACAAGACGACTATCGGCCTGTTTGCCCTAGCCGGGGCACCTTATACGCTCAAGTTCCTCTGGGCGCCTCTCGTGGATCGGATGCCTATTCCTTACCTGACCCGCTGGTTGGGGCGCCGACGCGGGTGGACCCTTCTCACGCAACTGCTGCTGATGGCCACTATTGCCGGCCTGGGTGCTACCAACCCGGTGGCCCGGCCTGGGCTAACGGCTCTTTTCGCCCTGCTGGTTGGTTTCTGGTCTGCTACCCAGGACATCGTGATCGACGCCTACCGGGTAGAGATCCTGGAAGAACGTCAGTACGGAGCGGGAGCTGCCACAATCGTGCTCGGGTATCGCATTGGCATGCTCGTGTCCGGGGCAGGGGCCCTTTATCTTGCTACCTATGTCGGTTGGTTTGCCTCCTATGGAATCATGGCGGCCTTCATGATTGTGGGTGTGATCACTGTACTGCTGAACCCGGAGCCTGACGTACGGCAGAGCAGAGAATCTGTTGAACGGGAAAGGCGTATTGCCGCTTATTTGGAGACACGCCCTCATCTGAAGGGGAAAAGAGGCGAGGTACTTGCCTGGGTCTACGGTGCTGTACTCAGCCCATTTGCCGAATTTATGCGTCGTCGCGGCTGGGTGGTGATACTGCTGTTTATTCTCCTTTACAAATTTGGCGATGCCCTCGCGGGGGTGATGAGTGGTCCCTTTTATGTGGAACTGGGCTTCACCAAGAATGAGATCGCCAGCGTGAGCAAGGTCTTCGGAATGGGTGCGACCATCATGGGCGCCATAATCGGAGGCATTATCGTTGATCGGCTGGGCATCCTGAAGAGCCTTTTCGTGTGCGGCATTCTGCAGATGTTTTCCAATCTGATGTTTGCCGTTCTGGCTATTGTAGGCAACGATGTGAAGATGCTTGCGGTTGCTATTGCGGTAGAAAACCTGAGCGGCGGAATGGGAACGGCGGCTTTCGTTGCGTATCTCTCCAGCCTGTGCAACGTAGCCTATACAGCAACGCAGTATGCATTGCTTTCGTCGTTCATGGCGTTTGGTCGCACGGTGCTTTCGTCCTCAGGGGGGTGGTTGGCAGACCAGATGGACTGGGTGAGCTTCTTTGTCTTGACCACTGTGGCAGCTCTTCCAGGACTTCTCTTGCTTGTGGGGATGATAAGGCACTTTGCGGTCCCAACAAATGGCGAAGCGGTGACCGCCGGCGCAGCGGACAGCAGTTCAAAGCTGAAAGCAACGGACAACAGTCAACGGTGAACGGATAACGGACAACGATCATGTACGATGCAGACTCACTTACCCATGAACAGTTGGCCGGCCAGCGCCTCATGGTCGGTTTTGAGGGCAAGGTGTTGGACGATGACTTGCGATTCATGATCAGGGACCTTCGGGTAGGAGGACTCATCCTGTTCAAGCGCAACGTCTCTGATCCTTTCCAGGTGGCCGAGCTGTGTGAGGCGGCGCAGGCCTACGCGGTGGACAGCGGCAATCCATCCCTTATTATTGCCATCGATCAAGAGGGTGGCCCGGTTGCTCGGTTGGGACCACCCTTTACCGTTTTCCCCGGAAACCGGGCCATAGGGGCAGCCAGATCTGAGCAGTCTGCAAGAGAGTTTGGGACTGTCACGGCAAGGGAGCTCAGAGGCGTGGGGATCAACATGAATTTTGCGCCGGTTTTAGACGTGGCTCCCCCCGGGTTCGATTCTGTGATGGCCGACCGGGTCTTCGGGGAGGATCCGGAACTTGTGGCATTCCTTGGAAAGACGGTGATTACAGGCCTTCAGGACAACGGCATGCCTGCCACTGCCAAACATTTCCCGGGCATAGGTCGAACAACGCTCGATTCACATGCAGACCTACCGTACCTTGACACAGAGCGCCAGATTCTTGACGAGACCGACCTGGTCCCTTTCCGGGTAGCCGTTACGAGCGGCGTAGAGGCTGTGATGCTGTCACATGTCGTTTACAAAGCCCTTGATGCGGAATGGCCTGCCAGTCTTTCGGCCATCGTTGCCAAAGATCTGTTGCGGGATAAGATGGGTTTTGAGGGGATCACCATAACTGATGATCTTGACATGGGAGCCATCGAAAAACACTTCGATATTGAAACGGCTGTCAGAAGAATCTTAGATGCTGAAGTCGACATTGCCCTGATATGCCACAATCGTCAGAAGATGGAAAGAGCCCATCAGGCCCTGGTAGAGGCCGTTGGAGAGTCAGAGGAATCAAGGCAAAAGACATCTGCATCCGTTCAGCGAATCTTGAATCTGAAACAAAAGTATCTTGGCAACGCCTGAAGAATACCCAACAAAACCCCCTCTATTTATCAAATTTCTTGCTGAATAGTTTTATGGGCCCGAGCTTGGAGAAACGAGATTTGCAAAAAAAAGGGATGAACAAAAGACTATTTATAGTTCTTTGCTTATTGTTTGTCCTTTTGCCTGTATTCACGTTTGGATTATCCAATTGGGATCTTATCCAATGGGATTTTCCAGGCTACTATTTCGCAGCTAAATCACATGCCACGGGAGTCAACCCGTATGATGCTGAATTGGTTTCACAACGCGCAGGGGCTGACTTGTATGAGTACGGATATCCCCCCAACTCACTGTTTTTCTTTAGGACGTTTACGTTGTTCGATTATGAGTTTGCGCAGAAGCTATATTTGTGTCTCAAAGTCGTTTTGCTCTTGGCTTTGATATACTTATGGGGAAGTGGATTCCTGAATAGAAGAGTCGACTTGTTCTTCTTCCCTTTTTGCATCCTCGCGTATAATGCAGCAGTAATGAGGGATATAGCCGCAGGTAATGTATGCGTCATAGAGCAATTCCTTCTATGGTGGGGCTTTTACTACTTTCTGGAACGGAAATTTGTCATATTTTCATTGTTTGTTATCGGTGCGGCTGCATTCAAGATTACCCCAATGCTATTCATACTTCTTCTCTGGTATTCAGAGAAAGGAAAACGTCGGTTTTATTTCTTGGTTGCCGGCCTGGCCTTCTTGGCGTACTTGTTTTCCCCCATGATATTTTCTCCGGAAATCTTCCAAAGCCATGTTGAGAATATGAGTGTAGTCTTCAGTCATAGTTATGACAGAGGATTGAATAATCCAAGCACGTTTGCTTTCGTAAAGGATGTGTTGGATATCGTTGAAATGCAGGTTGGTATTCAGGTGGCTGGGTGGGTTGACTACGGGGTATTCATACTCATAGCTGCAGCAATAATAGGCTTGAGTGTCAGAGGATTGGATATATTGGCGGATAGCAAGAACATGGAAGGGAGAATGGTCATGGTGTTTTTCGCGTGTTTGACATATGCCCTCATTTCTCCCAGATTCAAGGACTACTCTTACAT
>JAFDFO010000339.1 GCA_019309815.1 Deltaproteobacteria bacterium | reverse complement strand
TTTGGCCGTAGCTGGTCCGAAACTTCAGTTTGCCTATCAGCTGAATCAATTCAGGATGTATGCCGTGAACGCCCATGTCAAAGGCGGCCTGCTCACCCGCTTCTCGGATATCGGTATCCATCTCCCGGGAAACCTTTTTGACTGTTTCTTCGATTCTTGCAGGATGGATGCGTCCATCTTCGATAAGCCGCTCTAAAGAGAGCCGGGCCACCTCACGTCTCACCGGATTGAATCCCGAGAGAATGACGGCTTCTGGCGTATCATCTATAATAAGATCGATCCCTGTGGCAGCCTCAAGAGCCCTGATGTTCCGGCCTTCTCTTCCGATGATACGCCCCTTCATCTCATCACTTGGCAAATTGACGACAGAAACCGTTTTTTCCGCAACATAGTCGCCGGCATAGCGCTGAATTGCGGTAGCGATAATCTTCTTTGCTTTACGGTCTGCCTGCTCGCGGCTCTCGTTTTCAATGCGTTTGATAAGTTTTGCTGCTTCGTAACGCGCCTCATTTTCCATTGCCTTGATCAAGAGTTCCTTTGCTTCTTCCCCTGTTAAGCCGGAAATCCTTTCCAACTGCGTCTTCTCCTGCTGAATCAGTTCTTTATACTTGGATTCCTGCCCCTGCAGGTATTTCTCTTTCTCCGAGAATTGGTGTTCCTTCTTGGACAAGTTGTTGTCACGACGCTCAAGCTGTTCCGTCTTTCGATCGAGATTTTCTTCCTTTTGAGAGAGACGCTTTTGTGAGCTTTTGAGATCGGAGCGCACCTCCTTGGTCTCGTTTTCAAAATCGACCTTCATCTGGTAAAGCTGGTCTTTTGCGAGAAGCTTGGCCTCTTTCTGAATGGTCTCAGACTGCCTTTCGGCTTCTTTGATAATCTTGCGAGCGTCGTCCTCCGCTGCTCGGATTTTGCCGGCGGTTTGTCGCGTACGAATCCAGAAGGCAAGTAGAAAACCTACTGCAAAGAGGATGACACTGACTAGTATCTTTGAGGTGACGTCCATGATGGTATCCCCCGTTAAGTCTTAGGTGTAATGGCCTTAGAAAAAAGGCAGAATCCTGACGGGCGAGATACCGATTGAAGCGAGATGAAGTGAAAAGACCCTGTACGGGTTCAACGTAGGCTGAGGGTGAACTGTAGTACGAAAGCTCGCGGCGGGTCTTACATGCCTTCCTAGCTTATCGTGTGATTATTCAAAATCATCTGGAGTGTTGGCAGGTTGTTTCCTTGCCACATGCACGCTGGGAGGATCCCCTTATAGGGGCTTAACAGGCCCAGCGTTCCGATGACATCTCAGCACAAACGGTCTGACTTTCATAACGCTCTATTGCATATAATAAAGGGTGCCCCGCTCTGCCGTGTCAGCAGATTTTTTTGAACCTCTTTGTACAGGTGGGTACCTTGTTGCTTCTTTAGGCTTTTCTGCATGACACAGAACTTGCACACCAAAGCAAGAGAAGGTTCCCTTTTGAGTGAGTGTTGGCTCAAAAAAACTCCTGTCGATCACGAACATGGCAGGGATCTCGCCCGTATTGCCTTATGTACTACTATCTATATGTTCAATCAAATCCTGACAGCGCTGATCTATGTCCCTTGAAAGGTCTTCACGGCTGCGCTTCAGTCGAAAATAGTCATTGGCAATGTTTAGCGCCGCAAGAATAAGTGAGTCCAGCTTGTTGGGGGACTCAGCAGCCGTTTGGGCCTTTTCGACCTGTTCGGTCAGATAGTCTGCAACTTCCTGGGCTTCTGAAACTTCACCGCTCGCCTTGAACGTGTAGGCTTGCCCAAATAGTTCTATGCTGACGAACTGATCCACGGATTTCGTTTTTCGGCCCCTCGTCCCCAGGGAGGTTTCTATCCTTCCTACCTCACGCAGGTTGCTATTTGGAACCGAGGGCCCGATCCAAAGTGGTTATGAGGCCCTCTATCTTTTCCCCAATGACTAATTTCTCTTCAACCTGCCGATGTTCGGCAGCCGCCTTGGTCTTGAGAGCCTCTTCAAGGTAGTATATTTTGGCTTCCAGTTCAGAGTTGGTTTGTTGGAGATTACCACGCGCCTGAACCAGTTCTTTTATCTTTTCTTCGAGATTCCTGAACTGTCCGGGAAATATCTCCTCCGCCACAACTCCCCCTGAACCCTTTCGAACTGTTTCCTAATTGACGCAAATCACTATAAATAAGCTCTTGTGCGAAAGTCAAGAGGATTCTCCCGGATCCACCGTCTGTCAAGTTTGCCGGAGATTCGCGGCGGTGGGTGCGCCGACGTACTAAGGTACTTCAAGTGCCCACCAACAAAGAAGATCCGGTGAAATCGGCAGACCCGAAG
>JAFDFO010000338.1 GCA_019309815.1 Deltaproteobacteria bacterium | reverse complement strand
TGCAAATGCAGGCGACTGTTCGGGTGGCGGTGGTTATGGTGGTCAAGGCGGAGATGGTCGTGACTCGGTGGGAGGGCCCACCTACGCCATGATTTATGAGCCCACTGCATTAGGGAGTGGCGGTGGAGGTGTTGTTTCTGGAAGAGGCGGTGGGGCAATTAGGTTGAATGTGACCGGTACGTTGACCATTGATGGGAGTATCTCCGCTCCCGGTACACAGGGGATTGGTAACTACGCGGGCGGTTCAGGCGGAAGTGTATGGCTTATATGCGACACCTTTGCCGGTGCGGGTTCTGTCAGTGCGAATGGTGGCAAGGGCGCTAACACGACCTATCCGGGCGGCGGTGGTGGTGGAAGGATTCATATTAGCAGAACAACCTGGACATACACAGGGACTGTAAGTGTTCCCGGGGCGACAGGACGGGGTTACGGCGCTGAAGGTACCATTTATTATGACAATCCATTTCTCGAGTGGACAGGTGAGGCCAACTACGAATCAGACGGTTTGGATCCTGAGTGGGGTGATGGCAGCACCATATTCACCTATCGGATAGAATACAGCCATATCTATAATTACGCTCCCACTGCAGTGAGTGTGCATATCCTGTTGGACGGGGTGGACATTCCTGGTAGCCCATTTGCCATGGCGCAAGTTGGCGGCGGGCCAACCTTCGTAGACGGATTCATTTACGAATATACTACTACCTTATCCGAAGGGAACTACTCGTATTATTTTGATGCCCCGGTTCCAGGTTGTGGTCCTGCAATGGGAGAGGGCGCCATCGAGCGCCCGGGACCTTCGGTTCTCGAGGTTGCTGCGACAAATCTCGATACTGGTGTGGACTATCCAAGAATTCAGGATGCCCTGGATGCAGCTGGTTTTGGACATAGGATCCAGGTGAAGACAGGATTCATTCATTTCGAGCAGATTGCTATACCCAGCGGCGTGATCGTGCTTGGTGATACGTCTGATCCTAATGCTACCATCATACTTTCCGATTTGGCGCCTGTAGTCTCCTTTAACGGTGTTTCGAGCCAATCATCCATAGAAGGCTTTACGATCAGATACACGGGCGAGAATCTGACAAGAGACGGCTCCGCCAGACAGTTCTACATAGATATTGGCGATGGGAGTTCAGGTATTGGCATAGACAAGTGCCTTATCGGCAGGGACGGCTATGCGTCAGGTTGGTCTTCGGCCAACAGTCGCTTTTTGGCTACCACGCTTTTTAATGACGGCGGCATCCGTGTCGGAGAAGACTGCAGCGACATAAGCATAACAAACTGCAAGATCCGCTACCTGACAGGTCCGGGCATTGGTATTGCGACCGGTAGCAATGAAAACATAACCATTTCAAATAACCACATCTATCGTAACATCCTACCCTGGGACGTGCGGAGTGCCCCCTACATACAGGCTCCCGGCATTGGTCTGAATGGAACGGCCAGGGCCACGATTATGTCAAACGAAATCTATTCAAACAACGTGGGGATTGGCTCATACGATCTCACCGGCACGGATGGTACGGCAGGAAACATCTATATTGAACGTAATGTCATTCACCACAACAATTTCGGAGGGATTGGATTCAATGTGCAAAGTGGGAGTTATTTCAGGTCGGCGGAGATCGTAGGAAACGATATCTACTCAAACATCACCGGACGTGAGGGGGGTGGTATCCGTATCCACAATGCCTACGATCTCAAGATCAAAGAAAATCGCGTTCATAACAATGGGAGAGGCATTTATGTTTTACGCACATACGATGCTGAACTAGATAACAATGAGGTGTATAGCAACAACAGGGGCTTTCTTGTCAGTGACGTGTGACCGCATATACGATTTTACAATTTACAACAACAGGATTACTTCGAATGGACGGCGGAACGTGCTCCTGCAATATGCCAATGTAGACCAGGAGGATCAGAGCTTCTTCTACAAGAACATCGTTGACGTGAGCGATCGTTACGGTATGTACGTCTACCGCGGCGGGAACACAGTTTATAGCAGCAATATCATCAGCCGTGCTGGATGGAGGGGGATCTGTTTTGATGATCAACGGGGTCCGACAGACTTCAGGCACAACAAGGTTATCAATAACGGAAGGGCCAATGACAGAGGGCCCGGACTCCGGATTCTAGGGCCCTTTAGCGGCAACCTGTTCAAGAACCTCTTTGTAGAAAATGGTTGGCCCGGGATTCGTTTTGACAGCGACGCGTCTGGTGATCTTGAGATCTATAATAACACCATTGCTGATAATGGGAAGGCAGGCACCACCCACAGGGGGGCAGGCATTGCGTTTGAGGGAGGATTGACAACGAGCACTTACAGTTTGTTCCACAACATCTTTGCCTTTAATGACGAGGCTGGATACCGGTACGGGGATGAAACCTGGCCCCAGAAAGAGCGGTGGGACTGGGTGGATAAGCACGACAACTTCTTTTTCTGGAATCATGGTTCTCTTGCCGGCGGTTTTTACAACCAGGAGCGCACACAGTTCATCAATGCCCAATGGGGCGGTCCTGGAGGGAGTGGAACGGATGACATTACCATGGAACAAGCGCACTGGGATTACGACCAATACGCCTGGGATTTCTTAAATGACCCGGACGATCCATACAGTTTAGATCCATCAGATACGACCGGAGTGCTTGAGCTGGCAGACGGATATCCGGGTGGCGCGCACAGTGAATACTTGGGGCGCAATGCAACGTATACGGCAGCCGATCCCCCGGATTTCAGATCACCGGAGGATTCCTACATGGAACCAATAGCTGTGGATCCACCGGCAGTACCCATAGTGCCTGTGGTACCATCACCTTTTCCGGAATAAGGTAGGTCGGTCATGAAAACACTAAACAGACTATTGATATTCTTTCTGGCTACATTATCTCTAATCGCTATTAGCAGCCATGCCAAGGCTGCGGTGGTGGTCTTTTCTGATTCAGCGCTGGAAGCTGTGATCCGTGAGCAAATAGACATCCCGACCGGAGACATACAGGACACTGACTTAGCCGCGATTGAAATCCTGGACGCTTCAGGAAAAGGGGTTACGGATATCTCCGGCATCAGTCAATGTGTGAACCTCGAGGTCCTGGATTTAAGCGACAATGCCGTGACGGATGTGTCAGAGCTAACCACCTTGCCGAATCTCACCGCGCTCGACCTAGACGACAATGGTCTTGAGAATATTGGGCCGATAGCTTCTATGACCAACCTGACATCTCTCGGTTTGTCCTACGATAGCTTTTTGCCTGAGGATTTAGATCTGGTGCTGGCCAGTCTCGAGAACCTGGTGGAGCTTGGCCTTACAGGGAATCGTTTGACAGCCCTTGGCAATATCAGCACGCTTTTGAATCTGGAAAGGCTCTACCTGGGTGACAACCAGCTCAGTGACATCTCCGGTCTTAAAGACTGTACAAAGCTTTCATATTTAGATCTTCACAAGAACAAGATCACCGATGTCTCAGCCCTTGCAGAATTGGAGAACCTGGAGTTTGTAGATCTCTTTGACAATGATGTTTCGGATTTCACTCCTCTTGCAGGGGTGGACACTGTTTATCACGAAACAGACAGTGACGGAGACAACATGCTTGATTCATGGGAGAGGAGTAATTTTGGAAACCTGTCCCACAATGGCAAGGCTGACAGTGACAAAGACGGCCTGAGTGATCTGGCAGAGTATCAGGCAGGCACAAACCCCACCAATAAAGACACAGAGGGCGACGGCATACCAGATGGCTGGGAGCTTGCCAACGGGCTTAATCCTCTCTTAGACGATGCCCAGGCCGATCCTGACAGAGATGGTCTGTCCAACCTGAAAGAGTATCTGTCCGGCACGGATCCCAATACTTTCACTGGAACTGAAGAAGAGCCGGTCGTTGAGCTTCCCGAAGAGATCATCCCCTTGGAGACGGAGATCGAACAGACTAAACCGAAGACCACAAGCAGTGGTGAAGGGGAAAGCGGCGGTGGTGGTGGGTGTTTCATCGATACGGTATTTTCTGACTCTCAGGTGCCCAACGACGCCTAGTTAAGTCTTCATATCCTTCCTTATTGTCGGCCTTCATTTCTCAAGGTCTTGACACACGCTCCCATTTTGTCCATATTCCGAATTCTGATAAAGAAGAATGGAATCGACACACTCAAAGC
>JAFDFO010000111.1 GCA_019309815.1 Deltaproteobacteria bacterium | reverse complement strand
TCTACGGGGTCTATTATGGCTGTCAGGTTGACTGATCGATTCCACGCCACGAGCTCTGTTGCATGAATGGCAAACTGGTCTATTTGCGAATGGTTAAGGGGCATGTTCATGGCTTTGGAGCCTTGGTCAAGGAGACGGGCCCATTCGGGTGACGCAAAATCGATTGCTCTTCTGAGTTCAACAATGGTTGCGCCCCAGCCTCCTGCGCGAGATGGAGCGTCTGAGAAAGACGCGACCATGGGATGCTTCTTAAGTAATCCCTGGACGCGCTCTTTTAGCTGGCCTTTTCCCTTGCCGTGGATGATTCTTAATGAATAGATTTCGGCCTGACGGCAGGCGCTAAGGTACTCATTGAGAAGGCTGGGTATCTCTTTGGGAAGAAAGGTATGCAGGTCCAGGACATCTTCGATGGGAACCGTTATGGGTTCCATGCCGTCCGTGATGTCTGGGCCTTTCTGCATAGGTTGAGAGGATACTTGATTTGGCCAAAAACGCAAGTTCTGCATCCATAGAATGAAGAGACAATCCAAAGATCTCCGAGACATTCTTCTCGGCGCACATTTCTCCATTGCAGGTGGCCTGCATAAAGCTATTTTAACAGCATCCAAATACGGATGTACTGCCTTGCAGATATTTACAAAGAACTCAAATCAGTGGAAGGAGAGAACCCTGACCGACGAGGAGATCGAACGCTTCAATGAAACACGAAAGCTAACGGGAATAGAGAGCATCTGCTCGCATACATCGTATCTAATCAATCTGGGATCGCCTGAGAAGAGCAAATTCAATCGGTCGATCAAGGCCTTGAAGCAGGAGCTTGTGCGGTCATCTCAGTTAGGCATACCCTATGTTATCATGCACCCGGGGTCCCACATGGGAAGAGGAGAAGAAAAGGGGTTGCGCCGGGTCGCCCTAGGAATAAACAGAACATTTGACGCCACCCCAAAGATTACTTGTCGACTCCTCCTCGAAACCACAGCAGGCCAGGGGTCGAACCTCGGATACACCTTTGAGCACCTGGCCCTGATCTCAGAGCTTGTGGAGGCAAAAGGGCGGATCGGCTTCTGTTTTGATACGTGCCACACCTTTGCGGCGGGATATGACTTAAGCACCAAGAAGGCCTACCAAAAAACCATGCGGGCCTTTGACAAAGTTGTGGGCCTTGACCGCCTGTGTGCAATTCATCTGAACGATGCCAAGAAGGGATTGGGGAGCAAGAGAGATCGGCACGAGCATATCGGAAAGGGAGCAATTGGAATCGATGCCTTCCGATGCATCATGAATGATCGAAGGCTCAAGACCGTTCCGAAGATCCTGGAAACTCCAAAGGGGAAGGGGAGAGTTGACTACGACCCCATGAACCTGAACCTGCTGCGTTCACTTGTGACTCGGTGAGTTGTCTTTAGGGAAGGATGAAAAGGCGGGGTTCTTATGTGCCCCGCCTCAACGCATTCAATGTGATTTGCTCTAACTATGCTGGTGCAGTTTCCTCCACGCGGATAGGACCAGAGGTGTCAAAACTGATGTTAAAGAGAGTATCAGACTCAGGGGAAACGTCCAACCGGAACTTCCACCAGGTTGCCCATCAGCAGCCGCGGTAATGAAGCAGTTGCTACCACCTCCCTCAACCAAGGGGTCCGTCCCAATGTCGACGATGGCAGTTCCAAGAGGTGATCCCCCAGTCCTCTCGATCACAAAGTGGCGCGTTTCGCTGAAGGCCCGATTGCCATCATTGTCTGCTGCTATGACTCTCCAGTAGACAGTGCCTTCTCCCTCCACCATGTCTACAATGGACTTCCAATTCTCTTCTGTTGGTCCAAAAGACGTTCCAGCCAGCCAGCCCTGCTCTCCAGGAGGTAAAGTCAACACACTGCCAGTTGCGAAGTCTGGAAACTTGGAAAACTCGACCTTGGAATTGTCATAGCCAATAGCTTCCCAAGCAAATGTTGGGCTTGACGCCGGAGACAGGGTAACACCATCTATAGGTCTGAGGAGAGTAAGGTATTCACACTCTGCAAGAAATATCTCCCCATCGGCCATCCAGGTCACAAGATTGCCGCTGATGCTGGGGTACCTGTCCTGAGAGCTGTTGTGCGTAATCTGATAATATTTTTTTGAGTAACTACTGTAGAGAAAAATCTCGGCATCCAGCCGATCATGTCGACTGAGAACCCTGAGGTTCCCGTCACTGCTCCGGCTATTAGTCCTCACGTCATCAGGGTTGATAATGATTGTTCCATCGCCGAGCCTGTACATGTATCCCGTCGTGCCCCCGGTGTCATCGGTTTGAATCCATACCACGGCTCCGTCGTTTATTATCGGCAACCTGTCATCCAGGGTATTACCCGGATCAACTTGTGCAGACAGTTCCAGTTTTGTCCCGCTGGCAGCTTCATACAGCACGATCTCGCCAGGCCCTAAAAAACCACCGTCCAACGGCTTGGAAGTCCAGACAATGACCCCGTCTGCAATTTGTGGTGCCATATCCTCAGCACTTACGTCTGAAATGGACCGGACCTCGGTGCCATCCCAGAAGAATACGTCCCATTCACCATCATTGAAACCCAGCCAAACAACATAGCGCCCGTCGGTTTGAGGCGAGACGTCGTCTTCGTCATTGTCAGTAATCTGGATTGTCGTTCCGGTTGCTACATTGTACAAGAAGACTTCCCAGTCATTGCCATCATATCCCTGCCAGACCACAAGATTGCCCTTTACCTGGGGGAGGCTGTCTTCAATAGAATTAGCCGTCACTTGTGTTATCGTGGTGTCAGCTGAAACCACTGTTGCAGCCAGGACAATCAATAATGCGGTTAGCAATAGTAATGCTGATCTCATGATCTGGCCCCTCCTTTTAGGGTCCAGGGATCTCTGCATCATATATAGGATAGTCTCCACCGTAAGCACCGATATCCGTTCCAAGTTCTCCAGCACCGATTGCCGGCGAACCAACTGCCAAATGATAGTTGTCGTTATTCATATCTTCAAATAGAGGGTCTGCAAAGATGAGCGTTTCCCCGGGAAGTGCTCCTGAAGCGCTAATTGATGTGCAGCAGAATGGTGTATCCGTATGGCACCCTCTCCCCAGCTGGGCTCCTATACAGGTCCTTGGCCCCCTCCTGCCACCTGTAGTGCAGTCAGGCGAAGCACAAGTACCGCACCAATTTGCCAGGAAGTCCTGGCTGTTCGAATAAAGCAGATTGTAATTGCGATATAGATCTGTGGTATAGAAACAGGCCCTAATGCCCGCCCTCACATTGTAGGCAGAAATGTTGTTTTTTATGGGAAGCGGGGCTGAGGGAACACCTGAGGGTGGGTCATTGAAAGCACCGTCAAGGTCGTCAAAGATGATGCCTCCTCCTCTGTCACTTGCAACGTCCCCATTGTTAATGACTGTATTGCTCCTGATTTCAGTCGTGTAGCCTCCAAACCGGATGCCTCCAAAGTGGTTCTCGTAAACAAGATTGTTTTCGATGGTTGCCGTGGCGTGCCTCACGTCAATGCCGCCGCCGTAGCTGCCAGTCCCATTATGATGGACTTTGTTCTGTCTAATGGTCAGGTTGGTCAAGGTGGGCCAGCCGTTGAAGGTCCCCAGGTCATCCCCGGTGTGGATTCCACCGCGGCAGTTGTCGCGGATGTTGTTTTCGATAATCTCGGCGTTGTCACAAGTGTCTTGGATGCCGACCCCTCCCCACGTGTTATTGTTGATCTCATTTTGTCTGATTAACACGTCTCCGCTAACAGCTGACCTCAAGGTGATTCCAGCTCGGTTATTGTAAATGTGATTTCCTCGAATGACATAGGTTCCAGACAATGCCGGGGGGTTGTCGTAAGTACCAAGAACCACACCAGCGCCGCCATAGCTGCCATAGATATCATTGCCGTAAAGGTTCTGTATGTTTTCCAGGGTGTCAACAACATCTGCTCCGGCGCCCACATTCACAGCTGATGGATACGAAATAGCGATGCCCGCCGCATAATTATCACGGATTTTGTTGCGTTTAATCGTTACTAAGTCAGCACCGCTGACCAGTATGCCGGCACCTACGAACCCGTTTGGGGCAGAAAAGCTCCATCGGCCGTTGTCGAATATGTTATTATTATCAACGACCACGCTGCATCCGGTCCCCAGGTCTTGCAAGTATACGCCTGTTCCACCTGTATTCCCGCCATCGCTCGTGTAGATCTGATTCCCGTCCATGCCGCTCCCGCCGATGGTTATATCAAAGCCTCCCACGTTTCCCCCGTACAATCTTATGCCGACCGCCCAACCATGTATAATATTCCTCCTGATAATAATGGGGGAGGAAGCAGGGCTTATTTGATTCGCAAGCGCTCCGCCGATACCTGCCCTTTGACCAGGACCAATATCACAGCCTTCAATGGTGATACCGACAGTCCCATAGAAACTAATACCTGACCACATCGAACCACTTGAGCCGCCGACCTGGCAGTCTCTGATGATGGCGTTAGCCACTTCACCGGTCTGGCCATTGACTGAGATCACCCCGCCCATGAAGACGTTGCTCGTGAGAACAAATCCATCCAGGGTACAGTTACTGACGCCTTGAAACGTAACAGCAGGAACCCCATCACCGTAAATAATCGGGCAATCAGAGTAATCAGGAGCCGTTGGCTCATCCCAGTCCTCATTTCTTCCTCTCACATTCACGTTGCTGGCCATTGTCAAGGCGGTAAAGGAGTCGCCCGTATATTGAGCGGCTGTTTTTCTTACATAGACGACCCCCCCACCAAGTGCCTGGCAAGAGGCTATGGCAGCCTGGATAGTCGCTGCGGGGGATTGTTGCGACGAGTACGGTGAATTGCTCACGTCATCGCCGTTTTCTCCGTCCACATAATGAAGGGACCCTGACGGCGACGTAACAACGAAATACCAGCTGTCATCAAGGGCAGGATCACCACTCGCCGCATCTGCCCCATCATAGAAGTAGAACCTGTATTTTCTGGTTCCATCACCGCCGTAGTCCAAATTTCTGGCGTAGACATAATCCTTGCCATCCTGGAAGTTGGTGTCGTTTGGATCGACCCCGGTCATGTCAAGCTTTTCGGCGGATTCATAGGTCCCGTTGTCATTCAAGTCCACCCATACCTGACTCACGGTGGGAGGAAAACCATCCCCATCAGTGTACTCGACGCGGAATTCGAATCTGGTGCCGGTTGCCCCGCTGTCAGGGTCAATGCCGTCTGATCCAAAACCGGGGTCACCGGTCCAGGTCAGGGTTGGGGGCGTGTTTGGATCCACCACCAAAGTATTGTCCCCTGCCGGAACCCCTACAGCAGGATCTGCGCCATCGTGAAAGTAGAAGGTGTAGTTCAACGTGCCATCACCCGCATAGTAGATGATGACAGACGTGGTGTAGTTTACGCCAACCGTGTAATCACTGCCACTGTCCAATATCCAGGTCATGTTGAACTTCTCTTCTTCTTGGTAAGTCCCGCTGTCGTCCAAATCAATCCAAACCTGCTTGATGGTCGGGAAATTGCTGTCGGCATCCGTGTACTTGACGCGAAACTCACGGGTTGCTCCGCTTGCACCGCTGTCGGGCTCGACGCCATCATCCGTATAGCCGTCATCGCCGGTCCAGTACAACACAGGGGCATTGTTTGGCAGTACCGTAAGCGTGTGATCGCCTGTGGGCACACCCGTGGCAGGAACCCATGGATCTGCAAAATTGAATGTTTAGTTCAGGTCGCCGTCGCCTGCGTGATATATACGCTTAAAGCATCTGTACACGACACCGGCAACGTAGTCACTTCCGCCGGTGCTACCCATGCCGAATTTCTCATCTGCTTCGTAGGATTGGTCATCGTCCAAATCAATCCACACTTCAGTGACCGCCGGCTGATTATTGTTCGCGTCGGTGTATTTGACCCGGAATTCAAAGGTAGTGCCATGGCTTCCAGGATTGGGATTAACGCCACCATCTTCATATCCCGTCTCACCCGTCCAGACCAGGACAGGAGATGTGTTTGGATCGCAGACAAAAGTGTGAACCGTGGTAGGTGAACCCGTGGCATCAGCTGTTCCATCTTTGAAATAGAATTTATAGTCTATTTGACCGTCACCCGCATAGTAGATGGTGAGGGACTTGGTGTAGTTTACGCCAGCCGTGTAATCACTGCCCGATAACCAGAACATATCAAGCTTCTCGCCACTGTCGTTGAAATCGCCATTATCATTTAGGTCTATCCAGACCTGCCATATCGTGGGGGAATGATTGTCTGCGTCCACATACTTAACGCGAAACTCAAAGGTATCACCGTGGCTGCCAACACTCGGCTCAACCCCATCGTCCGTGTATCCCGTATCGCCGGTCCAGTCTAAGGATGGTATCTGATTTGCGGGTATTCCCGCCCTCACCCGGACCAGGGAAACTTCGCTGGAAGCATTCAGACTGTCCGTTACCACCAGCTCAATGATATATTCTCCCGCCAAATCAGCCGTAAAGCTGGGCCTCACTGAAGTGGGGTTGGCAAGGGTGGCGGTACTGCCTGAAGGTTTCTCCGTCATGGTCCACTGGTATGTCAAAGGGCAGTGACCATCCGGATCGTAGCTTCCGCTGCCGTCCAAACTCACCAGCGCGGAAACGGCCACCAGTTGATTATCCCCTGCGTCAGCCAGTGGCGAGAGGTTGGCCGGATTATAGGAGCAGATGGTAGATGTTGCAGCGGACGTCCCTTGCGAAGCCTCGGTTGTGACCGTTACAGTGGCCGACGTATCTATATCCGTTGCGGTTGTGTCCTCTGGTACGGAAGTCGTATCTGTTATAATAGAATTACCGGATGATATGGCGCTGCAACCAGGGATCGCGAGGCTGCTGTCCAGTCTCAATAAAAAAGCGTCTCGGCCACCGGCGCCAAAAGCCTCGGTGTATCCGGCAACAAAGAATTGGCGACTTGCTGGTGATCTCCGAAGTAAATGGTTTCCCACAGGATGCCTCCACTCGAATTGAGCTTGAAGACCCAGGCGTCCGGCAAAGAAAATGTGGGACGGTTGGAATAATTCCAACCCGCTACCACATATCCGCTGTCGTGGGTTTGCTTGACTGAAATGGCCCAATCGTTTTTGGTCCCGCCATAGGCCTTTTGCCAGGCAATGGTCCCATCTGAATTTAGCTTCAAGATCCACGCGTCGTTTCCTCCTGCCCCGTTGGAGGTGTAACCCGCCAGAATGTATCCAGTAAAATTCCCCCATGCGTCGAATGTCTGATCAATAGCTTTGCACCAGCCTCCGGGATACTTCTTTTGCCAGGCAATCGTGCCATTGGGATTAAGTTTAAGCACCCACATACCAGCGTCTTGAGCTAAAACGACATATCCGCCATCTATGGTCTGTTGGATTTTAGCGTTCATACCGCTACCGCCGTAAGTCTTCTCCCACTCAATGCTCCCATCAGGCTGAAGCTTGACAATCCAAAGGTCGCTGCTTCCAGCACCAAACGAGCCTGTATATCCTGCAACGATATATCCGTTATCGGCCGTCTGTTGAACGGAATAGGCATCCTCGTTACCCTCAATGCCGCCATAGGACTTCTGCCAGGCAATGGTTCCATCTGCATTGAGCCTCAATAGCCAAAAGTCATGATAGTACTCCCAGGGGGTATTTTTCGTCCCCGCCACGATGTAGCCACCGTCTTGGGTCTGGTCGATGGAATAGGTGAAGTCAGTGTCGCCGACTTTCCCATAGTGGCGCTCCCAATCAACGGTCCCGTCACAGTCAAACTTCACGACCCAGATGTCTGTGTCGGTGCCGAACGACCTGCTGTCCCCCGCCATGACAAATCCCCCATCTTGGGTTTGTTGCACGGCATAAATGCTATCATTGTCGGTGCCGCCGTAGGTTTTCGCCCATACCTGCCCGTTACAGCCGGTCGAATAAATTATGGTGAGTGTTTGATCGGCGGTGGGACCTCCGGTTGCATCATCCTGCCCGTCAGTGAAGTAAAACCTGTAGTTCAACTGCCCGTCACCAGCAAAGCTGATTTGGCTGGAGTAGTCATATTTTACACCTGCAGTGTAATCGTCTCCCTCTCCCGACCTCTTGGTCATATTGAACTTCTCTTCTTCCTGATAGGCTCCGCTGTCGTCCAAATCGATCCAGACCTGCTTGACGGTTGGGGGATGGTTGTCCGCATCAGTGTATGTCACCCGGAACTCAAAGGCGGAACATCTTACGGAAACATCCGGCTCAACACCATCGGTTGTGTATCCCGTATCACCGGTCCAATCCAGTGTGGGAGCGTTGTTTGGGGTGACCGTGAGGTACCAGAAGTTATCAAGGGCTGGATTGCCGGTGGCATCGTCCTGGATGTCACGGAAGTAGAACCTGTACTTCAGAGTTCCGTCACCGGCATAGAGGATGGGAAACGAAGCGTTGAAATCCACGCCCAGCGTATAGTCGCTTCCGGATAGCCACGCCATGGCGACTTTTTCGCCAGGATCGTCGTAGTCGTTGTCGTCATTCAGATCTATCCACACTTCCTTGGTGGTTGGGGCAAGCCCATCCGCGTCCGTGTACTCGACCCTGAATTCAAAGCTCGAACCGCTGGTTCCAGTGTTTGGTTCAACACCTTCGTTGGTGTATCCGGTATCACCGGTCCAGTCTAGAGTGGGCACATTGTTCGAAGTAGTTGTAAAACTCCAAACCGGCCCCGGTGTGTTCCCACAGCCGTTTTTTGCTACAATTTGCCAGTGATACGTCCTGTCATACAGGAGGGTACCTAAGGCATAACTGCTGTCGGCGGTATTACCAACAAACGGAGGCGTAGGATTAGTGCTTCCAAAATCAAGTAAATCGTCTCTTCCACTTTCGTAACTGGCCTTGATCCAAGCAGCAGGTCTGGCTGAGTTGGAGATGCGCACTTCATCAATGGTGCCATCCATATATTTATTACCAGAAGAATCATATCTACCAATCCCTACACTATTTGTTCCTCCTGTATTAAGACTTCCAGTTATATCTGTGCCAGATCCAGATGCTTGACCATCTATATAATAAATATATCCATTATTATCGTAAGTAATTGCAACATGTGTCCAAGTATCCTGGGATATAGTACCAGTAGACAGATTATCGCACCACTGCCAAGTACCATTATCAAAGGCGCCCAATAGTTTATCCTGTGATATGCCAAGTTTGTATTGACTTTCCTTTGCCAAAATACCTTGGGAAACGCCTATTGTGCTTCTTTTTATCCAGGCAGCAACGGTAATGTTTGTTACATCTAGAGTATTATCATCAGTAATCTCCACAGTATCATCCACTCCGTCAAAAACATCTGCTCCATCTACCTTGCCTGTGCCATCAGTTGTGGAGGTTGGTGTGCCATCAAAATTTTGCGGTGTGCCATCATTTGGATTAGAAGTAGAGTCAATATGCCCTGTAACACCATTGGCTGGTGCTTCGTGCAAATGCTGAACCATAGCAAAATTGCTGTCCCAAACATTTTGTGCCGGAGTTGAACCCGTATCTCCAACGTAGGTTGTGTTGTCTGGTTGGTCCACGTCATAGTATAAGCAAAGGTCAGTATCAGCACCGCTGCTTATACTTGGGACCTTGACCCAGAGCCAAGCCTGTTCAGTAGCGTGATCCCATTTCTCGATTTCCACATAACACTGGGTGGTTCCATCGCTTGTAGTAACCGCAATCTTTTTTCTGTTCGCATCACTTAGAAGCTCATCAAATACAGCAGAGACATCATCGTTGTTTCTTCCGGAGGAAGTGCTCAAGTAAACCAAAAGAGGGAAGTCGGACACATTGCTATCAATATCATTGTGGTCAATGGTTAATGGAATTCTGTTATCCCAACCACTAAGCCAATTAGTAAAGGATGGGCCGAAATATACATCGTAGGAAGTAGCATTAGCAGAGTCATCCCAATCCAGATCGGCATCAATGGACACTCCCGTAGCACCATTGACAGGACTCGGAGTGCTTGGTGTGCCTGGAGCAGGCGGGCAAGACTCGGTTGTGAAACTCCAAACCGTCGCCGCTGTATTGCCACAGTCGTTCTTTGCCACGATTTTCCAGTAATACGTCGTTTCATACAGGAGGGTCCCCAAGGCGTAACTGCTGACGGCGGTATTGCCAACCAAGGGAGGCGTGGAGGATGTGCTGAAATATACATCATAAGAATCCGTATCGCTGCAGTCTGCCCAATCCAGGTCAGCATCAACGGACACTCCCGTAGCACCATTGACAGGACTCGGAGTGCCTGGTGTGCCCGGGGCGGGCGGGCAAGTGGTGAGATCCCAGACTGGCCCGTCCGTCGTGTCGCAGGCGTTTTTTGCAACGATCTTCCAGAAATACTGCGTGTTGTATGACAAAGTCGGGAGCGTGTGATTGCTGCTGGTGATATCTGAAGCGACTTGGGTAACCGGTGGGTTAACGGTATCAAAATACACATCATAAGCGGTAGCATTAAGAGAGTCATCCCAGTCCAGGTCCGCGTCTACAGATATGCCCGTGGCGTCATCTGGCGGACTCGGGCTGCTTGGTGTGCCGGGGTTGGCACACGTGGGCATGGTTACAGCCTCCCAGGCAATCCCACCGTGTTGCCCATTGTACCAGCGCTGGAATTGAACGCCGCTGCAGTCGTCACCTGTGCATGTCGTAAACCGGTTGATCCAGTACGGGCGGGCGTACGCATTCCCGTTGCCGTTCCCGCGGCTCGAATGATAGAGAAAGGTCTGCGTCTTGTCGATAGATGGCGTAAGCGTGTCGTTTAGTATAAGGTCGGTCGTCGCCGTGGTAGTGGGTAAGCCTCGCTGCACTGTCGCGCCCTTGCCACTTGGGAACTCCACAACATACCAGCGGACTGTAGGATTGACAGTTGTGCTCGTGTTATAACGCTCGAATTCGAGCACATCGCTACTTTGGATCTGCCCCCTCACATTGGAGTAAGACATTCCTGATCCATTGCAGCGCACCGTGAAATAAAGCCAGGAACGCGTCGGGTCCACAGGGGTTGGCAAGGCTGGGGCAAGTGTCAAGTTGTTCGGGAATGTGTCTTCGCCGGTCTGAATTGTAGTTCCATCAGTGAAAGTGACGACCTGCCACCTGAAACGTGACGCGTAGGCGGTCG
>JAFDFO010000337.1 GCA_019309815.1 Deltaproteobacteria bacterium | reverse complement strand
GACTGGAATCCGATCCTCCCACTCTTGACCCGCCTTCATGGCTGCTTCCCAGTTCGTGGGATCATACCCTTTGGGCAAGGGCTGGCAGCGCTCTTTGTACCAGGCAAAGGTGTTGATCTTGTTGAATGAGACACATGGCTGGAGTACATCTACGAGGGCAAAGCCGGGGTGGGCGATCGCCTGCTGAATGAGTTCTGACAGGTGATCGATCATGCCTGAAAAACCGCGGGCCACAAAACCGGCCTGCATAGCCACAGACACCAGGATCGGGTTAAACGGGGCGGATGGGGCACCTTCCGGCTGCGCCTTGGTCACAAAACCCTCGGCAGAGGTGGGGCTGGCCTGACCTTTTGTCAGCCCATACACCTGGTTGTTGTGCACAAGCAGCGTTATATCGATGTTGCGGCGGATGGCTGACAGGAAATGGTTGCCCCCTTCTCCATAGTTGCACCCGTCTCCACTTTCAACAATGACCTTCAGTTCCGGATTGACGAGCTTGGCACCGGTGGCCACAGGGAGTGACCGGCCGTGCAGACCGTTAAACAGATTGGCGTTCAGGTAATGGGGGGCCTTGGCGGCCTGACCGATCCCCGAAACAAACAGGACCTGATGCGGTTCGAGTTGGCTGCTCACCAATGCCTGCTTGACGGCCTTGAGAATCGCGTGGTTCCCGCACCCCGGGCACCAGGCAGTTTCGTAGGAACCGTAGTCTTCAATAGTAGCCATTCTTCTCCTCAACCCTTAGCTCTCGTTGGCGTCCAACCCACGAAGGATCCACTCCGGAGTAAGTGGCAGTCCGTCATATCGAAGAATCTTCTTCACTTGAAACCCTGTCTCACGACGAATTAGCCGGGCAAACTGTCCCAGGGCATTTCCCTCTACGCACACGACCTCATGTGCGTTCTCCAGATATTCCATGAACTGCTCTGGCACAAGCGGCCACACCTGAGAGAAATGGAGCGTAGCAACCTTCTTCCCTTCAGACCTGATATGAGTGGCCGCTTCCTGAACGGGCCCCCTGCTCGAGCCCCACGAAAGAAGCAGAAGATCCGGGTTATCCTCTCCTTGCATCTCCGGAGGGATGACCTCTGATTCAATCCACGCCCCTTTGGTGAGCCTTTTTTCCACCATCTTGATGCGAATAGAGAGGTCTTCTGTAATGTGTCCGCCCTCAGTATGCTCATCACTGTCTGCCACAACCAGGCGCCTCCCTGTCCCGGGCAAAAGACGGGGCGAGACGCCGGTTTCGGTGAGGGCAAATCGCTCGTATGACGCCTCCCCCACAGACAGGGTCCCGGCACTCACGGCAGTCAGGTTCTTGACATCAAACGGCATGACTGCACGATACGAATCGGCAAGAAACTGATCCGTCAAGAGAAACATGGGGCCCTGATACCGCTCCGCCAGTTCAAAGGCCCTGCGAGTCAGGTGGAAACACTCCTCGACTGTTCCAGGTGCAAAAATGGCCCGCGGAAACTCGCCGTGTCCGGCATGGAGCACAAACTCGAGATCGCCCTGCTCGGTCCGTGTCGGGAGACCGGTAGCAGGACCGGGGCGCTGAGCAAGTGCAACGACTACCGGAGTCTCGGTCATGGCAGCCAGGCTGACACCCTCGGTCATGAGGGCAAATCCACCCCCCGACGTAGCCACCATTGTCGGCACACCTGCAAACGAGGCCCCTATAGCCATGTTGATGGCTGCGATTTCGTCCTCTGCCTGCTCCACGATCAACCCCATCTTGCTGGCCTGGGCTGTCACGTTGAGAACAATGGAAGTGGCCGGGGTCATGGGATAATAAGAGACAAACTTCAAGCCGGCAGAGATCGCCCCGAAAGCAATCGCCTCGTTTCCGTTCATCATCAAGCGCGTGGGGGGATTGGATACCTCCGGGAGCGCATAGCTGGATGTCGCTTGTTCTTTTGCCCATGCCACGGCTGTTGCAAGCACAGTCCTGTTTTCTTCGGCCATCTTTGGCTTTTTCTTGCCAAAGAGGTCATCCACTGCCCCTGCCATCAACCCCTCATCCAGACCTAACAGGCAGCCGACAACGCCAAGCGCCGCAACGTTGAAGAATCTCTCCTCAGCCAATTTTTCAAAAGGGACTCTCAGGAGGTTGTTTTCGTCAAGGGCCAAAGCACTGTCGAGTATAGTGAGCCCCCCGGGTGTGAGTTCGTCATGATGCAACGTGACAGTTTCCGCATTAAAGGCTACAAGCAGATCGAATGACTCCTTTGGGGCCACCACTTCACCGGCCCCCGTGCGGATTGCAAACGTGTTATGCCCTCCCCGGATACGGCTCTCGTAGCTCTGAGTCACGACAATCGAATAGCCGCTTCGCACAAGGCT
>JAFDFO010000336.1 GCA_019309815.1 Deltaproteobacteria bacterium | reverse complement strand
CAGACCAATGGTAACCGTGTAAGGACCAGACTGGGCAGGAACAGTGTCTCCCCACACCTCAATCTGGTCGCATGTCAGGACATCACAGCCGTCGTTTCTTACGCTCAGGTTAACCTCATTGTCGTTCGGTACAATGGGCGCCAGCAGATTGCCTGCATCTGAGCCCACAAGCGCAAAATTGAGGGGAACATTGCCGTTGATCGTAGGAGTAATCGTCTGGCATTCCGGACCATACGCCGGAAAATCCACCCCGAGTCCCTCATTTGGTTTATAGGCTACAATACAATAGGTGCCATTAGGCTCTAAATACATCGCGTACTTGCCATCCGCACCGGTGGTTGTTTCTGAATGTACGGTAACCCACCCTGCTTCGTCACCGCTTTCGGCATATGTCTGAGCAGTCACCCGTGCATTTTCCAGATTATCATCTGTACTTGCATCTGTGACGACACCGCTCACAAGCCCCCACGTGCCGAGGACTTTGATCGTGGGTTTCAGCATGCACTTTCCGTTTCCTGTCACATGAACAGATCTTCCAGCGTTGAAATCAAGGATCAGTTCAGTGGGTACCTCTGCAAGGATATCAAAAGGATGCACAAGTTTGACGCCGGTCTTATAACCGCTCGGCACCTTTAGCTCACAATTGCTTTCATCACAATTGACGACGTAATTTGCATATTCGTATTCTTCGCCATACGGTTCGTCCCCGATGATCATTCTCAATTGTGTATAATGGCCTACCGGTAGCGTATCATGGCCCAGTTGTGCCAGGACACCATTGGTAAGTTCCTTCAGGTCATATGTCTGTCCCACCGGCATGACCTCCCAGTTGCCGTCACCATCCCCTTCACCACTCCGGTGAAGCCGAATCTCATCTATAGTAACGTAGACATGATCGTAACATTCTATTGCCGGAGCATCAGTGAGGCTCAATGTCAGTGTCCCTGTGCCGGTGTCGTCTTCTCCGGAAATGCCTGCGCTATCCGGGGCGTATGAACTTGAATCGCTCCCTCCACAGCCGGCAAGCACCAATACAAACAGACTTGCAGCTACCCATATAGACCATCTTGGTAATTTCATGGCGTCTCTCCCCCTACTTTGGATTACATTTTTTATGGTTCTGGTTTGTACGGAGTCAGGTGTGAACGATACATCACACACATTGGCAGAGATTATATTGAGACGAAATTCATGTCAATACGAAAAAAGTATGATTTTATTAAGATTTCTTCATCCTCAGGAGGCTCCAACATCCGATCCCTTCTCACGCAGGTCAAGGTTTTTTTATGGTTGTTTCAAGAGCTTGACAGATAAGGACGTTTCAGTAAACGTTCCAACGTGGATTTTATCCGCCTTCGCAAAAGACCACGGGTTTACCCGTGGGGCTCCATGAGAATAGGGGATGATTGGACAGAAGTAAGGTTTGCGATACTTATTCAGGTGGATAACACCGCAAAAAAAGAAAGGGGATCATCCTGAGTCGGGGTGATTTCTCTTCTCTTTTGTTTTATTTTTGTAGAGAGAAAATTTCGCCGCTGACCCGAGATTGCCCCTTTAGTTCTCTTATCGTCATGTGAGAGGAAAACTTTAGCGAAAAAGCGGGAATCTGTGCTGGGAACGGAAGATGAGGGATACAGCCAACGCTTTCAACTAGTTACGTACTCAAACAGGACTGTCCGGAGGGCCTGCAGGGGCACAAACCCGCGCTTTGGACAAAAAAAGGGCAGGGTCATTTCTGACCCTGCCTCCTTGGAACTGACTACTTAGACTTGTCCGGGATCGCCTTTAGTGACCGCCCCCTGCCATGGCCTCCATGGCACGCTTGGGATCGGCCTCGACTTTCTTCATGATTTCGGCAACCTTTGCATCAGGCAGCCATTTGACTTTCCCGGTGCCCACATCATAGATGGCGCCAACAACCTTGGCTTTCCCGCTCTTTACGATTTCCCTGGTAGCAGCGCTATACATGAACAGATCCTCGATTCCCTGCCATACATTTTGTTCGATCGCCGCAGGGATGATGGCCTCCCCCTTTACGTCGGGGTGAGCAGCCATTGCAGCACGCACAGCCGGCTCTATGTTGTCTACCAAGGGGGGAATGTTGGCTTCCAGGGGATGACCGGTGCCCAGGATAGCCTGGGTTACCGCAGTCACCGCACCGCACTGGGTGTGCCCCAGCACAACAAGAACAGGTGTGTTTACGTGGGCCAGGCCGTATTCGATCGACCCGCGCTCATCCACGTCACACACGTATCCACGTCACACACGTTGCCAGCAACCCTGATGACAAAGATGTCCATGACGCCTGCATCAAAAACGATCTCAACAGGCACGCGGGAATCAGAACAGGTAATCACAGTGGCGTAAGCGTAATCGCCCTGATTCTTGCTTCCGGCCAGCTTAAGACGCGCAGCATCAGCGTGGGGGTGTGTTGCTTTCCCCTCAACAAACCTTACGTTCCCTGCCTTGAGCATGGCAACGGTCGCGTCCGGGCTTGGCTTGGCAGCAGCCTTGCCGCTGGCAGCAGCGGGTACCACGGTGAGTGCAAGTAGACAGCACCCAATGACAAATACGTTCATAAATCTCTTCATAATACTCCTCCTTCCTGTGGTTTTTTGGATATTGTAGTTGAATCTATAGTTACAGGCCCGATTCCTTAACCGGTGCCCTGCTTCCTCTTATTCTTCGATGTCTCCCCTAACCCTCACATATTATTTATGCTTAAGTTTTAATGACTTAGATAGTACTATCGGGCAGGCATAAGTTGAAGAAGAATGGGCGCTTGGCTATCATTTTTCGGCCTTTTTGTCAATGAATTTGTGCCTGTATATGTTTCGTATACATGATGTCCGCAAATCCCTGATCGCCTCGTGTGCATGCCCAAGAACTGTAGGTGCCTCCAGCGGTCACCAATTTAGGACATGACCCAAAGACCGTATTGTGGTACCAGAAATCATGTCTGTTGAACTACCCTACGTCCAGGTGGCAGTCTCTCTCCCGGTCTTCAATACCTTTACGTACGAGGTTCCGGAACCACTTCGTCCTTCCGCAGTGGAGGGAAAGCGCGTCCTGGTCCCTTTCAAGAACCGTCAGGTTACCGGCTACATCCTTGAGCGTCTTCCTGCCACAGACCAGACGGGGATGAAGAAAGTCATTGATGTCCTCGACGATATTCCCATGTTTCCATCTTCAATGATCCCATTTTTCAGTTGGATCTCCGATTACTATCAATACCCAATGGGCGAAGTCATCAAGGGAGCGCTCCCCGGGGGCCTCAACATTACCCAGGTTGAAACCGTGTGTATCACAGACAAGGGGCGTTCCATGCTCTCAGGCCGTTCGCTGAAGCGCCGTGATCGAGTTGTGCTGGAAAAACTCGATAAGCAGGGCCCCCTGCGACTGCGCGCTCTTGACGAGGCATGCGGGATAGAACGCCTGTCAACAGCCCTGCACACCCTGGAGCGTGAGGGCTGGATCATGAGGGAGCGAAAGCTCAAGCCTGGCAGGGTTCGCCCAAAGATGGAGAGATATGTGGAAGCCGTGGAGGAGAGACCGTCTGTGGAGTCGCTTTCAGAAGTCCGGCAACGCATACTCAAGATTGTTGACGACCAGGGAGAAATCTCCATGGGCGCCCTAAAAGCACAGATCCCGTCAGCCGGGCGGCTTGTAAAGAAAATGGCCGAAGACGGGTTCCTGAACCTCGTGGAACGCTGTGTTTATCGGGATCCTTTTGGCGAACCCATCACGCCGGAGCCCAGCGGCCCCAGTTTGACGGAGGATCAGACGTCTGTCGTCAGGACGCTGCTGGATGCGCGGAGCAAGGGGTTTCAGACATATCTTCTTGACGGGATCACGGGCAGCGGTAAGACAGAAGTCTACATGCGGGTGGTGGCCGCTACCCTGGAGAAAAACCAGGAAGCCCTCATACTCGTGCCCGAGATCGCCCTGATTTCCCAGATGGAACGGCTCTTTCGGGCCCGGTTCGGCGACTGTATCGCCTTGCTGCACAGCGGCCTCAGCCAGGGCGAGCGCTTCGACCAGTGGATGCGGATCCTGCGAAAAGAGGCCAAGGTCGCCATTGGCGCCCGGTCCGCAGTCTTTGCCCCTTTTGAAAACCTTGGCCTGATTGTCGTGGATGAAGAACACGATGACTCGTATAAGCAGGAAAACAAACTCCGGTATCACGCACGTGATCTCGCCGTAGTTCGCGCCAAACAACATGGCGCTGTGGCCTTGCTCGGCTCTGCCACTCCATCTGTGGGGTCTTACCACAACACACATTCTGGTAAGTTCCTGGAACTTAATCTTCCCAAACGGATCGAAGACCGGCTTCTGCCGGAGGTCACGGTTGTTGACCTGAAAGAAGCGGAGGGGAGCCGCCGTTCCAAGCCCTTCATCACAAAAGAACTCCGGGAAGCGATCGCTGAGACCCTGGGCCGCGG
>JAFDFO010000013.1 GCA_019309815.1 Deltaproteobacteria bacterium | reverse complement strand
GCGTCCAAAATCCGGCTAGCGTGGGCAGATCATGGGTTGTGATCGTTACAAGCGCCAGTTCAGGGTAGTTCTGTGGAAGTATAAAATCCTGTTGTTCATCCTTCTCAAAATAGAGGAGCCTGTATGACAGCATATTTGCCTCAGCCAATGCATCTCGTATGTATGGTGGCACCGTCCCCAGGTCCTCACCAATAATTACGACTTTATTCCGAACGCTTTCCAGGGCAATAATCCCGAGCAAATCCAGAAAGGGTTGAGATAGATAGGCCCCGTTCTTGGGCAGGTCGCCTTCAGGAATACAATAAAGGTGAAATAACCTCATTACGTGGTCAATCCGCAACGCTCCGATGAAAGCGCAGTTCTTCCGGATCTCTTTAACAAAAAAGTCATACCCGGTCTGCCTAAGCTTCTCCATGTCGGGCAGGAGGAGGCCCCAATCTTGGCCGTGTTGGGAGAAGGCATCCGGCGGGGCTCCCAAGCGTAGTCCAGGGACAAAAAAATCCTGATACGCCCAGAAGTCAGCACTGAAACGGTCAACCCCGAGAGCCAGGTCATGATAAAGCCCAAGAGACATTCCAAGTTCCTTCGCGTAATCCTGTACGTGTGCGAGCTGTTCCTCGAGCTGCCATTGGATAAACTTGTAGAAAAGGACCTCTTCCCAACGAATTTCTTGAAACTGCCGCACTGCTTCCGTGTCGGGCCGGTGGTATTCCGGTGGCCATTGTGACCAGACCCACATCTCCGGATCCTGCGAGCGGAGGGCTGAATCAAGGGCACAGAATGTGGCAAAGTGGTCCAATGAGGCCCCTTCCCTCTCCATATAGTCCTCAAAGTCCTTGTGCCGGTCGGTCTTGGCTTTGCCCCCATTCCAGTGTTTTCCAAGAAAACCCCTGAAGACCTTCTCAAGCACATTGTGCTTCAACGCCGCCACCTTCTCGTAGGCGACCGTGTGCGATGCCCTGACTTCGGCGAGCAGACGTCGCGTCTCAGGTGCGTTGACCAGGTCTTGGGCCTCTGGTGAATCTTGATAGTCCTCCATGGCGGGCACATCAAGGTAGATGAAGTTGCGGTAGAATCGGCTCATTGGGAGATATGGACTTGTATTGAATGGCCTGCGGTTGAAGGTGGCGTGGAGAGGATTCAAACCGACCAAGCTCGCATGGAGATCGTCAGCCGCCCAACGCAGGATTTCCTTCAAATCTCCCAGGTCACCTATGCCCCAATTTCTCTCAGATCGCACTCCGTAAAGGCTTATGCCAATACCGGCCACGCGGCTTTCGCCCTCCAAAGCAGGGGGCATGTAAGCCTGCTGGGGGCATATGGCAACCGAGATCACCTGCGACCATCGCTCGTTTCCATTGCTTACGGATAGATGAAACTTGTAATAGCCCAGAGCTTGGAGTCTTGGGAATGGAAGTCCCCAGTGTTCGTACACCCTCTCCCCGACGCCGTTGCTCTCACGCAATGTCAAGTCCTTGCGGGAAAAATTGAAGCTTTGGACATTACCGTTTTCGTGTGTGACTTCCAGGGCTGCCTCTAAATGCGGCGTTGACGGATCTTCGGAAGGCCCCTGCCGGGTGCGGGGGATTTGAAACAGCAGCTCGTTCGGGAGGCCGGCAAAGGTGGCCACGATGGCGGGTTCTGTCAGTTGAGACCATTGATTTTCCTGCCGCACATGCCATGCCTTATTTGCACGTGCCTCTGTGTCAACGTCAACGCCGAGTGCCTTGAGGATATTTTGGTTTGTATCGAGGGAGGTACGTTGGAGGATCCCCCAGTTGTCCGTGTACTCTTGCTCAATGCCCAGAGATACGGCCAATGCGTTAATGATCTGTTGGTGTGACAGTCTGGACAAACCACCTTTCACGGTAGCAATGAAATCTGAACCCAGTCTGTGTGTCTGTAGGTAAGAAGCAAGGTTGGCAAAGATGATGCGTGTTTTGGGTTGTCCTCAATGATTTACTAACAATATCAATTAAGCGATGTGGCGTCAACCCAGAAAGGAATCCCATATCCACCGGCCCCCGAGTTTGCCGGAGATTCGCGGCGGTGGGTGCGCCGGCGTACCAAGGTACTTCAAGCGCCCACCAACAAAGAAAACCCGGTAAAATCGGCGGCCCCGAAGGGCCAAGAATACGAAGAGAAAAAAGGCGTGGCATACACACCACCAAGGTGCAACATTTCCTCCGGTCAGTCTTAAGTAACTCGCTGTAATTAGATCATAATTGAATGTCCTTCGAATTCTTGGCGGTGGGTGTGGGGAGCCCTTGACCTTGACATAAGTACGGTCGACGCATATGCTGCTCAAGTCACAAAAATATGCGTTATGGGGTTACAGACATGCTCTTGAAGCTCTTTCTGGCCTTTGCACTCATTCCCGTTCTTGAAATCTACCTCTTGATAAAGATCGGGTACTATTTGGGGGCGTTTAACACGGTCATTGTCGTAATAGTGACCGCCCTGCTAGGGGCATCCCTTGCCAGACATGAAGGAATAAGAACGATGACAAGGGTCAGGGAAGGCCTGAACCGGGGCGAGCTCCCGGCAGATGAAATGTTGGATGCCGTTCTGATCTTCATCGCCGGCATTGTGCTTCTTACCCCGGGGTTTATCACCGATCTGGCAGGTATGGCGATCTTGATACCAAACTCGAGATTCTGGCTGAAGCGCTGGCTACGGAGAAGGCTGGACCAATGGATCTCAGAAAACCGGGCGGATATTATCATCCACTGAGGAAACTCACATTCCCGTGTCGTGTCCCAAAAATTATTTACAAAAGTTAAAGCAAACATAATCTCCGCGGAGAGTCACTAAGATGTAAAACTCGAAGTACGAATTTGTTTGCGGCTCACGCCTTGAGAACAGTACGTGCTTCGATATTGCGGCTTGCGCCTTGAGGACAGTACGAATTTGCGGCCTTCGCCTTGAACACAATCCGGATTTATAATATCACCTTTGGGGCCCCTGGCGATCTCGGAAATTATGTAAGTTATTCATGTGCGCAACACTACACTTCAAATAAGCGAATAACGGAGAACTGCTCATGTTAGACTCGAGGTATTTAAAAACGCTCGTACTATCCTGTGTGACCACCGTTTTTTTGTGCGGATGCGCTTTCGTGAAGATGCCCCTTGTTCCATCCGCCCAACCACTTCGTGAGGAGGTGGTTGATGGTGAGGGGAAGAAGAAAGTACTGCTCCTTGATATCTCGGGTATCATCTCTGACAAAAAGCGTACCTCCGGATGGGGACTCCGTGAGCGCGTTTCGATGGTTGCCGAAGTAAAGGAAGCGTTGAAAAAGGCTGAGGCCGATGATGCTGTTTTCGGGGTTGTTCTTCGAATCAATTCCCCCGGTGGGACTGTGACGGCAAGCGATATCCTTCATCATGAAGTGGTCCGGTATAAGAAAAAGACAGGCGTGAGGGTCGTCGCCTGTCTCATGGATGTTGGGACTTCGGGGGGGTATTATGTGGCTACCGCTGCAGATGAAATCATTGCTCACCCCACTTCTGTTACCGGGAGCATCGGGGTTATGGCGATGAAATTCAACGTTCAAGGCCTACTGTCTCGCATAGGGATAGAGGAGGAAACCATCAAGTCAGCAGACATGAAGGACTTATGGTCTCCTTTCCGACCGAGTACTTCTGAGGAACGGGAGATCCTCCAGTCGATCATCGACACGATGCATGAAAGGTTTGTAGACGTGGTGGCGGATGGGCGGAAATCGCTCACGCGCGAACGAGTCGAAGAGCTGGCCGATGGCCGGGTCTACACTGCAGATCAGGCTATTGCCGTGGGCTTGATCGACGGTGTGGGCTACTTGAACCAGGCCGTAGAAGGGCTAAAAGCGTCCGCAGGTATTGAGAAGGCTTCTGTGATCATCTACTATCGTCCTGGAACCTACAAGGGGTCGGTCTATTCAGGGGTCCCTTCCCCCGCCCCCCAGGTCCTGAATCTGATCGCAATCAATGGCGAGGGCCTGGCAACCTCAGCCGGCGTACAGTTTATGTATCTGTGGGCACCTTGAGGTTGAGACTCTGGGAGTGCCCCCAAATAGGTTAATGTAACAGTTAAGATAATTGGTGGATCATACGCAATTTGGAGGGCTTTCTCGTCACCAGACAGGCAGGGGTGTTCCGCTTTATTCCAACACTCCAATACTCCAGTACTCCATTATTCTTCCGGTGAGTCTTCTGTGTGCTCGAACTGAGCGACGAACTTGTCTGTGGTCTGAGTGAGGGCTGTTTCAGGATGAACTCGGACAATCCTGCCCAGATTCACGATTGCGAAGAGGAGATCCCCAAGCTCTTCGGTCAGCTTGGTTGAATCCCCTGCCGCGAGGGATGCCTTGAATGTTGCCAGTGTCTTGTCCAATCCTTCAATGGTACTATCAACGTTTGATGCGTCAGAGCTCAGTCTGGAGGCGCGTTCGCAGATACGATACGCACGCATGAGGGCCGGGAGGTTTCGTGGAACTGAACTGAGAGATGAGCTCGGCGCTGCGTCTTTGAGCTTGGCCTCTCTCTGCTTGATCTCGTGCCATTGACGTCTGACCTCATCCGAGTTGGACAGCTGGACCTGGCCGAATACATGGGGGTGACGCCGGATCATCTTCTCCATTATCACTTGTATGACGTGCCCCATATCAAAAACCCCTGCTTCCTCAAATATTCTCGCCAGAAAGACGATGTGAAAAAGGAGGTCTCCAAGCTCAGCAGACACGTTCTCGGGATCATCAGACTCAAGGGCTTCCAGAAGTTCATAAGCCTCTTCCAGCAGATAGGTCTTGATTTGCTCTGTCGTCTGTTCACGATCCCACGGGCAACCGCGGTCGCTTCGCAGAATCTCGACCAAAGCAACAAGGCCGTCAAAGCCTGCAGGCAGCGAGTCTACAGATCTTTCCAAGTTTCTTTCAATGCGTTGATGTTTTCGCGGAATTTTTCTTTCATTTCTTTTGGCACCACGGTGACCAATATCTGGGAGATCTTCGTCGCATACGGTGCCAGGAGGGAGTTCTTGATGACAGGGGAATTCTGAGGAAGATAAGTGGTTACAGGCACTAACAGGACAGATACGATAAGTACCGCTTTGACAGAGCCGAAAGTGGCACCAAGGAGCCGGTCGGCCCAACCCAGAGCAACAGCTTTGAACAGGTGTTTAAGAATCACGCCCACAAGCCCGACAGCAAGGAACAGGATGGTGAAAACCAGAAAGAAGCTGACAATGTTCAGATATGCCTCGTTGGTGAAGAATCGGGAAATGAGGACCGCTGCGACCGGGTAGAAGTTGTAGGCCACATAGAAGCCGACGAAAACGCCCACAATGGATGTCAGCTCCTTTACGATACCTCTAAAAATGCCGCGGACAAGGCAAAAACCAAGAATGACGAGAATGAAGATGTCTAGAATATTCATCGATGTTTCCGTTTTTATTACGATTTATGCTCGGCGAGCTGTAACAAATGGCCCCTTGCAAGTCAAGCCATTTTTCGGCTGGATGAAGGATCCGCCTGTCCGGCTTTTGTAGTTTGCAAAAGCGTTCAGACGTGCTATACGAAATTCTCTCGCCATGAAGACACAACCAACTCCTCGCAGAGCCAAGACTGCGAATCCCGAGGGCCTGAAGATTACCTTCGGCGACAATGTCGCGGCAAAAAGCCTGTTTGGTGAGCAGAATCGGCATCTCCGACAGATCGAAGAAACCCTAGACATTCAGATTCACGCTAGAGGCAGCGGGATTAGTCTGCATGGGGACCCCATAACCATGCGGCTTGTGGAAAAGCTCCTCAAAGAACTTTATGGGCTTGTTGAAGAGGGGTATCCGATCTACGAAAGCGATATTGACTATGCAATCCGTATCGTAAGCGGCGATGATCGAGTCAAGCTCAGAGATATTTTTCTGGACACCGTCTACATTACCTCTCAGAAGATACCGATTACTCCCAAAGGTGTCGCCCAGAAGGCATACATCGACGCTATGCGAAAACACGATATCGTCTTCAGCATCGGTCCCGCCGGCACTGGTAAAACTTACCTGGCTATGGCTATGGCTGTTTCTTCGCTGACAAAAGGTGACGTCAATCGCATTATCCTGACACGTCCGGCTGTGGAAGCCGGCGAGAGTCTTGGCTTTCTTCCAGGAGACCTTTATGAGAAAGTTAATCCCTATTTGAGGCCTTTGTATGACGCCCTCCACGATATGATGCGATATGAAAAGGCCTCTCGACTTATTGATCAGGGGGCCATAGAAGTGGCGCCCCTGGCATTTATGAGGGGTCGAACCCTCAACGATTCCTTTGTTATCTTAGATGAAGCCCAGAACACAACGTCAGAACAGATGAAGATGTTCTTGACGCGTCTTGGATTCAGTTCGAAGGCAGTCATTACGGGTGACGTAACCCAGACCGACTTACCCAGCGGGAAGCTTTCAGGCCTCATACAGGCGCAGGCGATCTTGCAGGGCATAGGGGGGATTTCTTTTGTGAACTTTTCAAAGAAAGATGTCGTCCGACATCGACTAGTCCAAGACATTATCAAGGCTTATGAGGACCTCGAATATCAGGGAAACGCGGGTCCACAACAGTGATGCACAAGGTATGGGATAAGTCCAATGAGTCATGGTGAAAAACTAAAGAAACCAAGCATGCCGGTTCTTGACCGTCCACATAGTAGTTCGAATATCACGGCATTGTTGTTGTTTATGACGAGCCTTATCATTGCTCTGTTCTTGTTTCCTAGCCCCTCGATGACTCTTCCCAAGTATCAGGTGGGAGACATTGTCCAGAAAGATATCAAATCGCCCAAGGACTTTCTTATTGAGGACAAAGAAGCAACGCAGGCGAAGCGGGACGAAACTTCCCGTTCTGTTCTGACCATTTATGACCTTGACGACACCCTGGCAGCAGAACTTGGGAATCGTGTTACACAGGCGTTCGTGTACATGCGGGAAATAGCCGCAGCCCGTCAACGAAATGCGGACGATGCAGGGCAACCTGAACAACCCGAGAAAGCTCAGGAACTTACAGCTGGAGTGGTTGTCCCGCCTGGGCAGACCATGTCTCTCCACGGTCTGATTTGGGCCGAAAAACAAACTTTTGAAAACGTAGTGGGGATTCAAATCACCGATGGTGATTACAAAATACTCGAAAAGGAGGGGTTTTCTGACGCTATCTCAAGCCACATTAATCAATTGCTTGAGACTGTACTGGGAATCGGGATCGTTGCCAACAAACAAGTTCTACTCCAGGAGCAGGACAAGGGTATTGTGGTTCGAAGACTTCCTTCCCTCAAAGAAGCTTCTGTGGGAAACCTGCAGAATTTCTACAGCCCGGACGAAGCCCAGGCAGCTATAGCTGAAGTTGAACTACAAGAACTTACGGAGGTCAGCTATTCTCTCCGTAATCTGATCGTGGATATGGCGCAGGGCATGACGCAACCAAACCTCACGCTCAACAAGGGAGAAACCGAAGAACGCAAGAAGAAGGCTGTTGCCGAAGTCAAGGCAGTGCTGACCCAGGTTAAACAGGGGGAGATGCTCCTTCGAGAAGGAGAAAAAGTCACGGACACCGAGCTACACAAGCTGGAGGCTCTGCAAGCTGAAACGGAACAGGAACAGCTATTCACGAGTATTGTAGGGTTTATGCTGCTCGTCATGGTGTTCTTTGTTATCTCATTTAGTGTCAATTTTCAAACACACGGCACCCCCACTGTAAACATAAGAGACCTGCTGTTCTTATCCCTTATGCTCATCACCCTCTTCTTCTTGATCAAAGTGTCAGCCCCCTTGACGACGGTTATTGCGCGAGGCGTTCCGTATTCAATTGAAGCGTCCTCCCTTCTATATGCAATCCCAATTGCTACCGGCTCAATGACGGTATGCCTATTCTTGGGTGTGCGGATAGCGCTCCCCTTTTCCCTTGCCATGGCATTCCTTGCGGCATTTCTGTTCGAAAACCGATTTGAGATGTTTGTGTTCTTCCTGCTGAGCAGCATTACAGGAAGCTATTGGGTACGCACGTGTAAGGAACGAGGCACGTTGATCAAGGCCGGACTAAAGGTGGGGCTGGTCAACATGCTCGTGGTGAGTGCACTCCACCTGTATGAAGGCTGGGGGTTGGATTTCAAGCTTGCCGGGGATTGGATGTTCAGCTTGGCGGGAGGGGTTGTTTCAGGCATCTTGGTTACCGGATTGGCGCCTGTCATAGAGATGATGTTTGGTTATACTACAGACATCAAGCTATTGGAACTGGCCAATCTGGACCGCCCTATTCTCAGAAAGCTGATGCTTGAAGCTCCTGGGACGTACCATCATTCTGTAGTGGTAGGAAGTCTTGTGGAGGCTGCCGCCGCTACGATTGGTGCTAATCCCCTGTTGGCCAAAGCGAGTGGATACTATCACGATATTGGCAAGATCAAGAAGCCCCTTTATTTCATTGAGAACCAAGCGAGAGGGGAAAACAAACATGACAAACTTGCCCCATCCATGTCGAGCCTCATCCTTATTGCGCACGTGAAAGACGGTGTAGAGATAGCCAAAAATGGCAAGCTGGGGAGGGGAATTATCGATATCATTCAACAACATCATGGGACAAGCCTGATCACGTATTTTTTCGAAAAAGCAAAGCAGCAAAAGGGTGAAGATAGCGTCAAAATGGAACATTTCAGGTATCCCGGTGCCAGGCCTCAGACGAAAGAGGCGGGTCTTGTTCTGCTGGCCGATGCAGTAGAGGCTTCGTCTCGAGCTTTGGAAAACCCTACCCCGGCGCGAATTCAAGGACTCCTTCAAAAGATTATCAACAAGATATTCTTAGATGGTCAGCTGGATGAGTGCGAACTCACACTAAAAGACCTCCATGAAATTGCGAGGAGTTTTAACAAGATCTTGACCGGAATCCACCATCATCGAATCGAATATCCCGAGGGCGATACCCGAGTCAATAGCGGGTCCAGGACAGCGAATGGAGATCCTGATAGAAGACAGACAAGGTCGCCACAAGATCGCGCACAAGAAGATAGAGAGGAAGGCACGGACAATCTTAAACGCCTTGGGATGTCCTGAGGGTGAATTGTCTATCCTCATTGTGGACGATTCGGAGATTGCCAGGCTTAACGAAGAATATCTCAAGCGATCCGGTGCAACCAACGTGATTGCGTTCCCAATGCAGCAGGGACCGTTCGGACATATCAATCCGAATCTCTTGGGAGACGTGGTCATATCCCTCGACACAACTGCCCGCGAAGCAAAAGATGCGGATATCTCTGTTGAACTACGATTTGATCAGCTGTTGATTCACGGTATTCTGCACCTTCTTGGATTTGATCACGAAAAAACCCCGAAGCAAGCCGAAACAATGATGCTCAAAGAAGAAGAATTGTTGAGACTTTTGTGATATAGTATTCTATTTCATAAATAACTTGCATAATCTCCAAAATCGCACAGGACCCACAAAGACGATCTTATAAATCCGAAATCCGAATATCGAAATCCGAAACAAATTCGAATGTTCTAATGACATAAACGATTTAGGCCTATGCTGTTGTAATCATGTTTCGGTCATTTGAATTTCGGTCATTCGGAATTGTTTGCGGCTTACGCCTTGAGAACAGTACGGATTTCGGATTTCGTGCTTCGAGCTTTACATTTTAACGACTCACCGCGGAGATCATGTTTGCTCTGACTTTTGTAAATAACTTCTGGGACACGACACTAGGCTCAGCAGTTTGGCAATCCCAAGTACAAGGTTGAGAGGTTAAAAATGCCAGGTTTAGCAGTTAACGTTGATCATGTTGCCACGCTCAGGGAGGCAAGAAGAATCAATATTCCGGATCCGGTCACAGCCGCAGGCATCGTGGAATTAGCCGGGGCGGACGGGGTCGTTGTTCATCTGAGGGAAGACCGGCGGCACATCCAAGACCGAGACGTAGAGATTCTACGGAAGACCGTTCAAACCAAATTGATCCTGGAAATGGCCGCAACCCCGGAAATGATTGACTTTGCCTTAGAAATCAAACCTGATCTTGTAACGTTAGTGCCGGAGAAACGAGAGGAGTTGACTACCGAGGGGGGGCTCGATCTTGAAGGGAATAAAGATACCGTGTCCGAAGCGGTCAAAACCCTTCAGAAAGGAGGGTTCCCTGTCAGCCTGTTTGTCGACCCTGACCTGGACCAGATCAAACTTGCCCATCGGATAGATGCAAATTTTGTAGAGATACATACCGGAATGTTTTGTGATGCAGAAACCCCGAAAGAACGTTTCGAGGCCTTTGAAAGAATCGTCAATAGCGCCAAGCTTGCCCACAAGCTGAAACTTGGTGTTAACGCCGGTCATGGCCTCGGTTACCAGACCATCAAGCAATTCGAAGGGCTCCTGGAAATTGATGAGTTTAGTATTGGCCACAGCATCATAGCCCGAGCGGTGTTGGTGGGTCTGGATCGGGCCGTTCGGGAAATGATCGCGCTCGTCAAACAGCTGTAGTGACCAGGAAAATGTTTTTGTGGGACAAGATTTCCCTGATACACGAGACAACGGTTGCGAGTTGCGGGTTACGAGTTACGGGTTAAAACGTGCAACACGCAACTCGTAACTCGCAACATACCTTTGACTATTGACTGATATGATCTACGGCATAGGCATCGATATGGTTAAAGTCACCCGGATGGAGAACATCATCGCCCGTTGGGGAGATCGGTTTCTCAAGCGCGTATTTACGCCGTCCGAGATCGCATATTGCCATCACAAAGCCAATGCTGCATCCCGGTTTGCTCTTCGTTTTGCAGCCAAAGAGGCCTTTTCAAAGGCCCTCGGACTGGGATTTCGCAACGGGCTGGGCTTACAACATATCGAGGTTTTGCGACCCGACACCGGCCCTCCGCGCCTCGAGTTGCACAAGAAAGCCAAGGAATTCTGCCAACGCCATGGCATCAAGAACAGCTTCTTGAGTCTTGCGGATGACGGCGGGTATGCGGTTGCCGTCGTGGTTCTGGAGGCGTGAAATGTATATAGTTACAGCACAGCAGATGAAAGACATGGACCGCCTGACCATTGAATCATTTGGCATACCCGGCATTGTGCTTATGGAAAGCGCAGCGCGAGGGGCCACGGATGCAGTGTTTCGTCATTTTCCGAATGTCCGCAGCCTGAAAGTGGGCGTCGCCGCAGGACACGGCAATAATGGTGGCGACGGTTTTGTCATTGCACGCTATTTGGCTAGTGCCAATGTTCCACTGGATGTCTATCTCTTGTCCAAAAGGAAGAAGGTTCGAGGAGACGCAGCCGCGAACTTGAAGCTGCTGGACCGAATGAAAGTTCCTGTTCATGAGGTCACTGACGTGACTGGATTTGAGTCGTTTCAAGACAGAATGAGGAGCTGTGATCTTTGGGTAGATGCCATGCTCGGCACCGGGCTCACATCGGATGTCAGGGGACTGTTCAAACAAATGATCACATTGCTGAATGCTGCACAGACGCCGATTCTGGCTGTGGATATCCCGTCGGGTCTCGACTCGGACAGCGGCAAACCACGCGGCTGTTGCATTCAGGCGACCGTTACCGTGACCTTCGGACTACCCAAAATCGGTCATGTTGTGCTACCCGGCTCAGAGTTCGTTGGGAAACTGGAGGTTGTAGATATTGGAATCCCACCTGTTGTCATTGATGAGGTCGGCCCAAAGCATTACCTCTTGACACAGAAGATGATCATGGCCGCATTTCAGTCAAGGGATGCTCGGAGCCATAAGGGAACGACTGGACATCTCTTGGTCATAGGAGGGTCACCAGGTAAGACGGGTGCGGCGATTATGACAAGCCAGGCTGCCATGCGTGCAGGGGCAGGACTCGTTACCCTTGGACTTCCAAAGAGCCTCAATGTTGCCGTGGAATCCCAGTTAACTGAGGTGATGACTGAGCCGCTGCCTGAGAATTCAGACCAGACTCTGGGCTCATCAGCACATCGGAAGATCTTGCGGCAGTTGGACCGCAAAAATGGACTGGCCATCGGACCGGGTATGGGTGCTGCCAAGCCCACACAGAACTTGGTCAGAAGACTCATCCAAGCGTCACATGTTCCTGTAGTCATTGATGCAGACGGGCTCAATGCGCTCGTCGGCAATTTATCCTTCTTGAGAAAGCTGAAGGTACCCGTGGTGATGACGCCCCACCCTGGTGAGATGGCAAGACTTGTGGGAAAGACACCATCAGAGGTCCAGGAAGACAGGATCGATGAGGCGCGCAGTTTTGCTGGAACCCACGGAGTCCATCTCGTTCTTAAAGGAGCAAAAACAGTTATTGCACATCCTGACGGCGACGTACTTGTTAACACGACTGGAAACCCGGGTATGGCCTCGGGGGGTATGGGAGATGTGCTTACAGGCATTATTTCGGGCCTGATCGTCCAGGGCCTGCCCGTCCGGGAAGCTGTCAATGCCGGAGTCTATTTGCACGGTTGTGCAGCCGATGCCCTTGCTCGAGAAATTGGTCCCGTAGGGTTTCTCGCTTCGGACGTCATCAATATTCTTCCAAGTCAGATAAGGGAATTGGAAAAGCTTCCGCACGGCGATCCGTTCTGCCCCAGTGCGTTTGTCAGAGTCCTTTGAATACCAGAGAACATCACATCATTTCCCGTTCGCCTGAAGAGACACTGCACTTCGGAGAAGTTCTCGGAACACACGTGACCAAGGGATCGGTGATTGCTCTTAGCGGAGAACTAGGGACCGGCAAGACGTGTCTTGCCCAGGGAATTGCCAAGGGCTTGCGTGTGCCCGAGCACCTTTATGTGACAAGTCCAAGTTATGTCCTGGTAAATGAATACGCCGGATCACTTCGCCTTTTTCACTTGGACTTGTATCGAATTGACAATGTCGCCCAACTCGATGACATTGGCATCGATGAAATGTTGAGTTCCGATGACGTTACAGTCATTGAGTGGGCCGAAAAGATGGGTGATGCGCTTCCGGAAGAAAGGCTCTTCGTCTCGATTTCGATCATCGATGAACAGACGCGAGATTTCCACCTGACCGCGTCTGGACAAAGCGCGGTTGATCTGTTAGAAAGATGCTCGGCGGAGTATGGTGCATAACTGGATACTGGATGTGTTCTCAATCCGAAATCCAAAATCCGACTTCTTTGAGTGCCTGAAGTTAAGAAAGGTTTAGCCGTTGAGTCCGTTTTTGTCAGCATGGCGCATAGGGCATGGCGATTCTTCTTTCACGCTCTGCGCTCTGCGCTTTGCGCTATGCTTTCTTGTTCCCCATTCCCCATTGCGCCTGGCGGCTTGAAAGCATCACCGAATTGGAAAGATGGCACTGATCGTACAGAAATACGGAGGCACTTCGGTTGCGGATATAGACCGCATCAGGAGCGTGGCTGAAAAGGTCATCAGAGTGCATGACGCCGGCAATGATGTGGTGGTGGTACTTTCTGCGATGGCCGGGGTGACAAATCGTCTCATACAAATGGCTCACGAGATCACCGGCGACCCCAACAGCCGGGAGCTTGACGTGCTGCTCGCTACTGGCGAACAGACCACTGTGTCTCTGTTTTGCATCATGTTAGAATCGATGGGTTGTCCGGCCATATCACTACTGGGTTTTCAGGCTAGCATTATGACCAATACGGCTTTCGGGCGAGCACGTATTTCAGAAATAAACGCTGACCGCATTCAAGATCTGCTGAAGCAAAGAAAAGTCGCGGTGGTTGCCGGGTTTCAGGGGCGGGATCAAGAAGGCAACATCACGACCCTTGGCAGAGGTGGTTCTGACACGTCGGCCGTGGCGATAGCGGCAGCCCTCAAGGCTGATATGTGCGAGATCTATACGGATGTGGCCGGCGTTTACACAACAGATCCGAATCTCTGTGACAAAGCCAGGAAGCTTCACAGAATATCGTACGACGAAATGCTGGAGATGGCGAGTCTGGGTGCCAAGGTCCTACAGATTCGCGCAGTAGAATTTGCCAAGAAGTTCGGTGTGCCCCTTCAAGTCAGGTCGTCTTTCACGGAGGAGGAAGGAACCATGATTGTTGATGAAGAAAAGGACATGGAGCGACTCCTGGTCTCGGGTGTTGCCTACAGCAGGGAGGAGGCACGAATTACCGTTACCAATGTTCCGGATAGGCCAGGCATTGCTTCCAGGATATTCGCGCCTGTTGCAGAGGCCGGCATCGTAGTGGATATGATCATTCAGAACACCAGAAAGAGTGGCCTCACAGACGTGACCTTCACTGTACCAAAGGCAGACTACCAGAAAGCCATGTCAATTCAGAAAGAGGTGGCCGAGTCCATCGGAGCCGAAGAGGTCTTGGGTGACGAGAACATCGCCAAGGTGTCTGTAATTGGTGTTGGAATGCGTAGTCATTCAGGGGTTGCGGCCCAGATGTTTACGGCTCTGGCGGAAGAGAATATAAACATTATCATGATCAGCACCTCGGAAATAAAGGTTTCGTGTATCATTGAAGAAAAAGATACGGAATTGGCAGTACGAGTTCTTCATAGCGTTTTCGGATTAGATGCTGCTGCGTAGTGCTTGAGCAGTTAGTAATTGTCGGTAGGCGATTAACGGGTTTGACATACCAGTGATGGGTTTTAGTAAGGAACAACAATTAATATTACTTCTTCTGGGACTGTCGATTTTCTGCCTCGACCTGTTTAGGCCGTTTCATCCGGTCTGGTCAAAACCCCACCCCTCTTCCACCAACCTGACGACCCAATCCTGCCCCCAATGGATTATTGAAGTAGCGGGTGCTGTGAGAATCCCCGGGATTTACTCATTCAACGCGCCTCCGACGGGAAACGATGCCCTCCAAAGGGCTGGTGGACCAATGAACAGAGATTGCCCCGCCTTAGGCCAGATGAACACCCCCCTCGAAACAGGAACCCGAGTAGAGCTCCGGACATCAGAAAGGGAATCTGGCCGAGTCACCATCTCGCCCATAGATCCCGGAAAGAAGTTCGTCCTCGGGATCCCTGTTCCATTGAATCAAGCAGGTGCTGAGGCTCTTGCCATTATCCCGGGAATCAGCCATAGCCTGGCTCAACGGATTGTCGAATTCAGAAAATCCCACGGCCCTTTCAAGACATGGCACGAACTAAGACGCGTTAAAGGCATAGGGCCAAAGAAAGTCGAACGTTTTCGATCTTACCTCAGCCTAACCTAGACAAGCCCGAACCAAGAACAATTTGTCATCTTCTGTTCTGAGTCATTCACTCCGCCCATCCTGCTGAAAGAAGTCAACTTAGTCAAAGACCTCCCTACTGATAAAGATAGAAGAATCATATCATAGGATTTTGAGGGTGAGCACAAGTAGAGATAGATTGCAGATATCAAAAGTCGGAGGGGCTACTGTTCGGTTAAAGATAATATGGCAGTATCTTGAATCAGGCCATTTTAGAGATTATTTCTTGCTATGGGTAACAAACGCCTTTTTCTCTATTGATATTGGTATGTTATGTTGTATTTAAGGTTTCATACTCTTTTGCTTCTGTCAAGCACTAAGTGGGTTGCAGGCGCTACGTTGCCTGACTTGCGATATATTGCAGTTATCGAAAGTCGGAGGGACTGCTGTCCAATTTAAGATAATATGGCATCATCTTAGGCTTGGCTAAATCTACGATCAATAGCAGTATCTATGATTATGGATTGCGTCTCGGCCATGCAATATTTGGAACTTCATTATATCATACACTTTTTTGACAGAACTTATTCCTCTCCCAGAATTTCGCCTACTTTTCTAGATAGCTCCTGCATGGTAAAGGGCTTCTGAATAAAGCCGTCACAGCCCCGGTCCAATATCTCGGCAGCTTTACCATCAATGCTGTAGCCACTTGAAAGAACGGCCTTAACGTTGGGGTCGATCTTCTTCATGCGGTCATAGGCTTCACCGCCACTCATAGCGGGCATCGTCATGTCTAAAACAACGATATCTATGTTATCCTGATTGTTCTTATAAATCTTGATCGCCTCTTTTCCATTACTGGCTGTGAATACCTGATATCCCATAGCCTCCAAAAACCCCTTGCCAACTTCTAGGACGGCCTCTTCATCATCCACAATGAGGACCGTACCGGTTCCCTTAACAACCCGCTCCCGAGTTCTGACAAATCTCTGCACCTCTTTTTCTGATGCAGGCAGATAGATACTGAAGGTCGTTCCGCGCCCTTTCTTGGAATCGACATCAATATATCCGCCATGGGCTTTTAGGATACCGTAAGCAGAAGCCAGACCTAGACCGGTGCCCAGGCCCATCTCCTTGGTGGTATAGAAAGGCTCAAAGATCCGCTCTATGGCCTCGTTGTCCATACCCATGCCTGTGTCGGTCACTGTCAACAGTATATACTTGCCCGGCTTCGGCTCGTAGAGCTTGCTCTTCATATCCTTGTGGGTAACATTCATGGTCTTTAAAATAAGATTCCCTCCGTCAGGCATAGAATCTGCGGCATTGACTAATAGATTCAAAAGCACCTGCTCCATCTGTGCCGGGTCTGCCTCTGCTGGAAATAGGTCTTCTGAAAGTTCTTGCTGAATGCTGATCTCTTTCTTTGTCCTGCCAAAGGTATAAGAGGTCTCTTCCACCAATTGGTTTAGATCGACGGGTGTGACCTCATATTTGCCCTTCCTGGCATATCCGAGAAGCTGTGAGGTGAGCCTGGCTCCTCTTTGGGACTGCTTTTCAATGTTCTTTAGCCGTTCGTAATCGGTATGAGCCGGATCCATATCTACAAGCATTAAGGAGGCATTTCCCTGGATACCCATAAGCAGGTTGTTAAAATCATGGGCAATGCCTCCAGCCAGAGTACCAAGGGCTTCCATCTTTTGGGCATGTTGTAGTTGGGCTTCAAGACGCTTCTGCTCGGTGATGTCACGGATAACCGAGACTACGCCGACGATCCTCCCGTCTTCCAGCAAAGGGATCTTGCGGGATTCAGTGATAAATTCCGTGCCTGCAACTTTTGTGGTCTCATGAGTAATGAGAACCGCTTTATTTTCAAATACCCAGCGGTATTCATCAAGAATGGAATCAGGCAAGAAGGGAAAAATTTCCAGTGGGGTTCGACCAATCACGTCCTGAGTAAGACCCAACTCCTTGTTCGCCTGCATAAAGGCTTCATTGAATAGTATAATTTTCAAGTCCGGGTCAACGACGAGTATCCAGTCTTTCATCGCATCGACGGTTTCACGATAGTGTTTCTCACTCTTCAGGAGCGACTCCGCCGCCAGTTTGCGTTCAACTGCTTCCTTTTCTAACTCTTTGACCCTTTGTTCCAATGCTTCGTAGGTTGGTTTTGAGGCCATTAGCCCATCCTCTCATTGCCAGAAAAACAAAAGAGGCCCACACCTTCATATCTGCAATACCCCGTGTGAGCTTTGACCAGTCCCATAAGGGTTCTCCCGTTGAGTTTCGTTACGTTTCGACCTGCTTAGTTGATGCCCGAAGAGCTATTCAATTGTTGGAGATAACTTGCCAAACCTTAGATATCAGAACCTGAGAATTTTTCAAGGTTACTTCCCAGTATCGCAAATCGGACTTCCCCAGCACATGACTGAGGATCTTCTGGGAAAGGTTTAGGTATCCGAACCTTCTATATTTCAATCTTCCTTCCAATTATCATGAATCTCGGTAACCTTAAGATGGTAGGGACCAATCTTGAGGTTTCGGAGCCGTTTCACGATTTGCAGCTCGAATGTTGATGGTTTTCCGTGACTCAATTTCCAAGATACTATGACACTGTACGACATAATCAACAATCGACGTATAATTTAGATTTCAAAGGATTATCTGGAAGAAATGGGGCCTACAAAAAGGGCGGATCAATTGCAGATTTTTTAATCTGGGATTAAAGCTGAGGCTTTCGTGGGGCTACCGACGTCTAGCCTCTGGCGTGATGTTATGCCACTTCTTACTGTAACGCTACAAGCTCATTCGTGCCACGTAGACGGCACCCTCAGACGAGCCGCCGATTATTGGATTATCAAACTCGATGGCGTGCGACGCTGTTTTCGCAAACACATTGCCCAAGTGGTTGGTAAAAGACTCTTCTGGTACACCATCCGCCCATAGAGCAAACACCCCGCCAGGCTTCAAATGTTGCGCCAGCTCTCCCAGTCCTTCCTCAGTATAGAAACGCGTGTTCGTTTGGCGCAATACGTTCGTCGGAGTGTGATCTATATCTAGAAGAATGGCGTCATGTTTATTTGCTGGATACTCCGGATCGAAGCTTTTCGCCACGTCGCGAGACAGGGCGAAAAAGTCGGCATGCACCAGTCGGCAACGAGAATCTTCCGTCAACGTCTCGCCCAACGGGACCAACCCGTTTTGGTGCCACTCGATCACCCCTTCTAAATACTCCACAACGACGAGCGACGTTACACGCTTATCCTCCAATGCGGAAACAGCTGTGTACCCAAGCCCCAGCCCGCCGACCACAACGTCGAGCTCTTCTTTTTCCAACACGCTAAGCCCAAGTTTCGATAGCTGAGATTCCGCTTCATGAAATAAGCTCGACATCAGAAAATGCTCGCCGAGTTTCACCTCATAGATATCGCGGTCCCCGAACTGGACCATGCGACGACGACGCAACATCAGATCTCCTAGAGGAGTCTGTCGAAAATCTAGTTCCTCGTAGTTCAAACTCATCCCGTTACCTTACAACGAAGTAATGCTCCAGACAAACAACTAAGAAACGGTCCCTGAAGTGGCCTAATACATAACTGACCCAATATAAAACAATGTGGAGTCCTCTTTTTCTCAGCTTTCTTTAACTTGAGACACTTTTTATTGGCGGGATTAATCAAAAACATAGATAGCGTTCTATATCA
>JAFDFO010000110.1 GCA_019309815.1 Deltaproteobacteria bacterium | reverse complement strand
CTACGCTAGGGCAACCTTTTCGCACCGGGACCCTCGAGACATGATACTATCGGGTATGGACCACTGCCGTAAATCGCGTGATTCCGTGAACCCCGCACTCCAACTATTCACCTCGGTTGAAGATTCCATTGTTCCTGCAAGGCGTTGGTCCAAAATGACTATTGCCTGGATTCAATCAGGACTTGCGTTTCCCGTCAAGTATGTTGATCTGGTTCAATCTCCTGTTCCAACCATTTCCGGGGTGGCTGCCTACCTCGGACTGGACGCTGATGAGACAACAATCACTCAAGTAGTCACCAAGTTCACAAGCGGGCTGAAACCAGGGAAGTTTCAATTTAACACAGGCAAGGTAACTCGCTTTCGTGACGAGATGACGGCAGATGAGATTGACCTCTGTAATTCCGAACTTAGCGACGAGATTGTGGCCCTGGGATATGAGATATGACTAACAACCGGATTGCCCAGTAAACGAGTTAGAAACCACAAACGTAAATCCTGACCCCCACGTCTTAAACACCAATCCCGTCAATGCCGGCATCACAGTTGGGACATTTGCCTTCCGTGATCACATTTTTGGAGATGTGATACCCCCACCGCTCAATCAAAGGCTGGCCGCACCCGTAACATATCGTATTCTCGCCGGTGTCACCGGGCAGATTGCCGCTGTATACGTAACGGAGTCCCGCCTCAAGTCCGATCTGTCGCGCCTGGTGGATACTCTCCGCGGGTGTGGGCGGACGGTCTGTAAGCTTGTATGTGGGATGAAAGCGGCTAATGTGCCATGGGGTCTCAGGGCCAAGCTCATCCACTATAAAGGTGGCAAGCTCTTTCAGTTCCACTTCATCATCATTGAGTCCCGGAATGAGCAGCGTTGTCACCTCCACAAAGACTCCAACTGACTTCATCAGTTTGAGAGTCTCCATCACATGCCTCCGCTTAGCGCTGCATTGCTCTTTGTAGAAATCATCATTGAAGGCCTTCAGGTCTACATTGGCTGCATCAAGGTAGGGCTGAATCATCTTTAAGGCCTCGGGCGTCATATACCCGTTTGTTACAAAGACGTTCAGGATCCCTCTTTCATGGGCAAGCTTCGCCGTATCATATGCAAATTCAAAAAATACGGTTGGCTCGGTATAGGTGTAGGCAATGCTCCGACAATTTGCCTGCTCTGCCGCATTTACTACGTCCTGTGGGGTGAAAAGGTCCCCAAGAATCACTCCCTTTCGGTCTGCGGGGAGCTGGGCAATGTCTGCATTCTGGCAGAAACGGCACTTGAAATTGCACCCAACGGTGGCAATGGAATAAGAGAGAGAGCCGGGCGACACATGATAGAGGGGTTTCTTTTCGATTGGGTCCACATTCCGGGCAATCAACTTTCCATATACAAGCGTCTTCAGGGTGCCGTCCTGGTTTTCACGAACCGCGCAGATACCCCGTTTCCCTGCCTTGACAAGGCACCGATGGCTGCACAGATTGCATCGGACCTTCTGATCCTCCAATCTGTCGTATAGATAAGCCTCCATGGCCCCTAGCCTTCTCCCCTGGACTGTGTTGGGGTTTTCATCAATCCTGTGACAGCTCCCTTTGGCTGACGAACGTAGTCTATGGGAATGTTTTGAGTTTGATACCTCGGCACGAGGGTTACCACCATGCCGATAAAGCACCCAAAAGGACATTTCTGAACGAACGGCCATTCTTCCAGACGCTGAGTGTATTTCCTGAGGCCGATGGGCAAGTGCAGAACCGTTCCCCATTTGAGAGGGATCTTGCCAAGAATCTGCATGACATGTCGTTTGGCTTGCCACACACTGAAGAACCTTGCACGATTATAGACGCTCTCCGAGAAAATGCCCCGCAGCCTTCGCTCAATTCCTTTGATTGCATATCGGTTCAGCACACCCAAGAAGATGCGACTCTCGGCTACACGACACGCCTCTTCAAGTGCCTTGTGGGCGTCATCAACAAATTCCAGGCTGGTAACTAAGGTGGCAATGTCGAAGCTGTTATCCTCAAAGGGAAGATCTTCGGCCACTCCCTGATGAAGCTCAGCACGGTGCCCAAGTTTTTCGGCCGCAATCCCGAGCATATGAGGCGACGGGTCCAGACCGGTTACGTCGAGCCCCATCTTAAGAAACATCTCAAGATGCCGCCCCGTGCCGCAACCAATGTCCAAAACCCTTTCTCCCTGTGCAGGCTGAAGAAGCCTTAACAGAAGCTGATCTTCGAGATCAGCAACGAAACGGTTGTCAGGATTCTGGTACCAGGTGTCATACTTCCTGGCTATCTTGTATTCGAAAACGTATCCCATGGGAATATGTGCCCTGGCCAAACAATCGCTATTCTCTGTTGACAGTCGCAGGTTATCTGTTGTCGAAACAGCGACCTTTGTTTGTCACTTCTTCCTTGCACACCACTCTCTCGATTAACAGCCCGCCAACTTTTTATATTAACCGATCACATTGCACAATAGGTAACGATTTCTGGTTCTTCTCCAATTTAGTTGGAGAAGAGGGTCCAAGGATCCAAGGGGTCAAGGATTCAAGGGTTTCTTTTCTAAAGACTTTGTCAGCGCCGTTAACATTCTTTTGATTTCTGCAATGTCTTTTTTTAGCGTACCCAAGTCACTTTTTTCAATGAAGCCCAAATCTCCTGCCAACAAAATCTGGGTTCCTTTCTTTGAACCGCAATAGCGAGCGCATTCACCGTAGCTTGTCGGAGCCTAGCAGAGATCCCGTTAAGCGGGGCTTGCGGCCCGCCAGAGGCGGATAAAGGTTAGCGAGCGACTCTGAAAATGGCAGCGTTCCTTACGGTCGCTGCGAAGCACTGCCGTAAGGCAGAACATTCCTTCCAGCTTGCTGGAGGGGTCTTCAATATTTCTTGCTTTTCACTTGAACCCTTGAATCCTCGAACCCTTGAACCCTTTGGGATCACACCTGCTCTATTGGAGATGACACACTTATTTTACCGTAATTAACCACAACTAATCGGGAGATGATCCCGATTTCTTTACATTGAAAGAGATGCCCGAATCAAGGATAAAACAGGGTTTTGCAGAAAACCACGGCTCCGATTTTTCTTGATTTCAAACCTTTCATCTACTATGGAGTGTGAAGCGTTTTCGTCCTGCCTGCCGTCTCTTGAATGTGGCTATTTCCCGTTGATGGACACCACAACCATCCACCATTTCGTTATCTTATCTGTGAGAGGAGGACCCATGGCCGGCATCAACAAAGTGATTCTCGTAGGCAACTTGGGAAGAGACCCGGAGGTCCGCTACACGCCCAGCGGAACAGCTGTTGCGAATTTTACCCTCGCCACCACGGAAACCTGGACCGACAAGGGCGGTGAGAAACAGTCTCACACGGAGTGGCACCGCATTGTAGCATGGCGTCGACTAGGGGAAATCTGCGGCGAATTCCTGTCTAAGGGCAAACAGGTCTACATCGAGGGACGTATCCGGACAAAGGAATGGGAAGACCAGGAGGGAAATAAGCGAAAAACCACTGAGATTGAGGCCCAAACCATGCAAATGCTTGGTTCCAGGACTCAGGGCGAACCGCCCTCGGATGCAAGTTCCGGCGCCGTGGCTGAAAAAGAACCCAGAGGGCCGACAGAGGATGACATCCCCTTCTAGCCCTTCTTCGCACGAAGCCTGTGATAGGCAAGCGAGTTCGACGGCTACGGATTGATTTTTGATCCCTGTAGGAGTCCTACGGGGAATGCACTCCCTTCTGCGGTTCAGGTGTTTAGGCGGTAACACATCTGAGTCTGACGGAAACGTCAGGCGAAATGGAGTTTTGGGGAAGTTCGAGGAGATGCGGTATCCCTCATTTCGGGACTGAGGCCATCAGGACTTTCGGTGGGAGGTGTTTGGCCTGAAGTCACAGGCTGAATCGATCCTGGAAAAATCAAGAATCGAAGAACTAAGTGTGGTTCTCATCGTCCAATCTATTTGTCTCGTTTGACTCAGGTTTATCTTCCAGTTCCCCGGAAGTGGCCCGCTTGAAGTTCTTGATCCCCTTTCCAATTCCGCTTCCAATCTCAGGCAGTTTGCCCGCCCCGAAAATGATGAGAATAATGACCAGAATGATGATCAGTTCTGGCATGCCGATTCCAAACATCTAAGCCCCCCTCTTCTTCCTATTCATCTGAAAGGGTTTATGTCACGCACTATGTATCCTGAAATCCAAAACGATTTAGCAAGAATAGCACCAAAACCGCGGGGTGTCAATCGCTGACGGGCTACGGGTACGTTTTCAGGGTTCGTTACGGGCTTTTTGCTCGTGTCTCCCACTTGCCTCAGCCATCGTTCCGCACGTCCGGTCAGGCGGGTGAAACACCATAACCTCCTTGCCTGCCGGGGTCAACTGTGTTAGGCGTGACCAATCTCAAGACATCATGTCTTGTACAGTCCGGGAAAGGGGCTGTCTTATGCCAGAATTTAGAGGCAACGCACTCGCGCTCCTGATCGGCAGCCTTCCCATCGCCGACCACGACGAAGCCGTTGACCTGGTGCTGAAATATACTCCGGATATTCCTCTGTGGGTTCAACTGCCTGCTCACCCGGAAGAGGGTATGATGATCCAGTTTCTGGGCGGTGTGCCCGGACTCGTGAATGACACCGGCCGTGTCTTCATCGATACCTCAAAGCCCGAGTTTGAGAACGATGTCCTCCGCTTTTACGAGGACTACCTTGCCGTGACAGAAGGCGGAGCACCCTTGGATGACACACGCTTTGTCCTCACCCCGGAAACGGCAAGAGGGTTCTTTGCCCTCCTTGGCGGGATCGAATCAGCACCGCAGCCCCCTGTGGCACTGAAGGGCCAGATTACCGGACCAGTAACCCAGGCCACCGGTCTGACAGACCAGAACAGGCGAGCGGTCTTCTACGATGACCGGCTTCTTGATATCGTGGGCAAAACCCTTGCCATGAAGGCACGCTGGCAGGTGGAGAAACTATCTCAACGGGACGTCCCCCCTATTGTCTTTATCGACGAGCCAGGTCTGGCAGGTTTTGGCAGCTCTGCTTTTATCAGCATTTCGCGAGAAGACATCGCCCGCGTTCTTTCGGAAGTTATCGATGCCATTCATCAGGCAAAGGGCCTTGCCGGCGTCCACGTGTGCGCTAATACGGATTGGTCGTTGATCCTCGACTCGTCGGCAGACATTCTCAGCTTTGATGCATACGGTTTCTTTGACCGGCTGGTCCTGTACGAGGCCTCGCTTAAGACCTTTTTTGACCAGGGCCGAATCCTTGCCTGGGGTATTGTCCCCACGTCAGATTCAGGAGACATTGAAAACGAAACCGCCCCGAGTCTTGTAGCAAAATGGGAATCACAGGCCAGTCGGCTGGAAGCGCTCGGCATCCAACGCGAAAAGATCCTGGCACAGGCTCTGATTACGCCCAGCTGCGGCACCGGGTCCCTGAGCCGTGATCACGCAATCAAGGTGCTTGAAATGACCCGTGAGGTTTCAGAGACGTTGCGCTCTCAATCCCGTGTTCCATCTGACAAACGGGCCTAGTGTTGTGCCTCATGAATAACTTACATATTTGCCAAGATCACATAGGACCCAAAAAGTGGAAGCACCAAATCCTAAATAACAAATAATGAGTATACCGGGAGTTTTCATCTTGCTATGAGAACGCGAAGTTTTTTTCTGCACATAGCCCTTCTGTTTCTCATTTGTGGATTCTGCGGTGCCGTGTATGCGGAACCGTTCAAGGGGCCGTGGAAAGAACGTGGTACCGACTCCTCCCCTTCCGAGCAAGAAAGCAAAGTATTTAGTCCTCTTGGCACCCTGGTCCAGTTCCATAGAGACTACTTATCGCCGATTGACGGTAAGGAGTGTCCTATGTATCCCAGCTGTTCAGAATACAGCCTGCTATGTCTTAAGAAACATGGGGCTTTTGTCGGGTGGGTGATGTCTTGCGACCGGTTGCTCCACGAGGCAAACGAAATGCGCCTGGCTCCCCTGATCTATGTGAACGGGGAAGCCAGGTTCCATGACCCCATAGAGAATAATGACTTCTGGTGGCACAGTGAACGCTAAGGCCTGCTTAAGGCGGGCGGGATGGCTTGTGGCCGCCGCACTGATCACCATTTGTCTTCTCCCTGTCTACTCACACTCCAGCCCGGCTCTTCTTCTCGATTCCGACCGTCAGTTCCAGTTTGCTGAGGACCTCTTTCAAAGAGGCGAGTACTACAGGGCGATCGGGGAATACGAGCGGTTCATACACTTCTTCCCGGAGTCCGAAGAGGTTGTGCTTGCGAGGTATAGGATTGGGTTGGCCTATCTCAAAGGGGAGCGATACGAAGAAGCGATTGAGGCATTTGAGTTGGTGGCAAGCCAATATCCCGAATCAACCTATGCCGACCAGTCTTATCTCAGAATGAGCGAGGCATATGTGCAAGTCAAGCGTTATGATGACACGATCATGCACCTTGAAAAGCTTGTTGCCATGACCCATGATCAGAACATCAAAGATGAAGCACATTATCAGTGTGGCTGGGTCTACCTGGAACAAGGGTTATGGGATGATGCTGAAGCCTGCTTTAACCAAATCTCTTCTGAAAATCGAGCAAGATTCAGAATCGAGAACCTTTTTAGGGAACTTGATAAGAGAAGAGACCTGAAGCGTAAGAATCCAACGACTGCGGGCATGCTGGCGATTGTTCCCGGTGCCGGACACGTTTACTGTGAGCGGTACAGAGATGCATTGTTGGCGTTTTTGGTCAACGGCGCATTGATCTTGGCGGCTTGGGAGGCCTTTGATCACGAGCTATACGCCCTTGGCGGACTTATTGCTGTGGTTGAGATAGGCTTTTACTCCGGAAACATCTACAGCGCGGTCGGCAGCGCGCACAAGTACAATCGGGAAGAGAAAAACCGCTTTCTGAGGTATTTGGAGGAACGGGGGAAGGTCAAGATTTCCTTGGCTGGACCCGGGCACGATGAGGCG
>JAFDFO010000335.1 GCA_019309815.1 Deltaproteobacteria bacterium | reverse complement strand
GCCGTGAGCGTACTGAGCGGCGCGGCAGACACGGGGCTGGGCATCTATGCGGCAGCCAAGGCCCTGGACTTGGACTTCATCCCTATTGTGACGGAGGAATACGACCTGGTTATTCCGGAAGCGTTCCTTGAGGACGAAAAGATTCAGCTCATGCTCGATACGATTCGATCTAAGCCGTTCAAGGAACTGGTGCGTCAACTGGGCGGCTATGACACCTCAAAGACCGGCACGGTTGTCGCAAGCCTCTAGCCCGCCGTTGTTACTTCACTTTCTTCTTTTCAAGTTGATTTTTCGTGGAGATCCCTAAGTTTCGCACATCCCGGTGTACTAACAGTCGTATCTTCCGGGGCTTTTACACAGGTCAGATTGACCTGATTCGAGGGATGATCTGCCTGAAAAAATCGCGGGACCATACGTCCAGGGCACGCTGGTCCACAATGAAGGGGGCGACTTCCCGGCGCGCTTGTTCCACATCGAGGTCATCTACGGCTTGCTGCAAGAGTTGCTGGAGTGTGGCTGGAGCCAGCGGTTCGTTATCCCGATAATCGCCGGACTGCCGCATCCTGGATTCGAGATGGCTGATCCGAATCTCCGGGTACCTGCCCGCGTACCATACCAGGTCATACCAGTCACGTCCCTTCACGCGCGTCTTCCACTTCCGGCAAAGGATCGCGTGGAGCTTCCCGGCGAAAAGATCCGGCAAGCTATAGACACGAACGGAAAAAGGAATGGGCTGCAGAACATACCGGGTTTCCGTTTCGAACCCGCCTGGCGGGTCGGTGTCCACTTCAAGCCTGATCTTGAGGCTCTTTGCCGGATGCAGATCGCGGAGCAGCTCCTGAGTGGCCTCAATCACAATCAACTGCCTGTATGTGTTTGTCTTCAAAAACGCCGATTCAATCGCGCTTGTCCGCGTCTTCCGGGGGCTTTCAAATTCCACGTGGAACCCGAAGCTGCTGATTTCTCGAAGCATAGCAGCCCCATAGGCCCTTAGCGAGAACGACTTATCGGGCTTGAGCAGTGAGAAGTCCAAGTCCTCGGAGTATCGATCCAATCCATGCAAGACCCGAAGCGCGGTACCGCCATAGAACGCAGCATTCTCGAAGAACTTGGAACGCCAGAGTCCGAGCAGAGCCACATCCTGCAGAATTTCCCTGAGGGCGTTGACATAGTCGTCGCGGGTCCGGCATTCATAGCGGTCCAGCATACTGCGGATTGCGTCATGCATTAAGGGGCCTCCTCCAAGCGCTTCAAGTGCCGAATCAGGTTGTTGATCTTGCCGGAATCATATGCCGCGGCGATGACCTGCAATCGGGAGTAGTCAAACCTGTTGAGAGCTTCCCGGTCGATGCGAAGATCATCGGACAGATATGCATCATAATCGGATAGACGGAGTCCGCTGAACCGCTTGTCGGTCCAGACCTTGTCTGCCAAAGCCTTTTCGGGGGAGGCCATTAGGAAAGGCGTCTTGCCGGCCGTTTCGAGGTTGGCGCCTACGGCATAACGGGGACCCTTCAGCATGCGGTAAGAAAAGGTACCGAAGGGCGTCTCGAAATAACGGGAACGGCGGGTGGTCACGGAGGTGACGGTCTCCACCCGCTCCGGGATCAGACCGTGATGGCTCAGGGCATACTCGAGGCTGACATAGGACGGCCCATAGATGAGGTTGGCCATATATTCACGGCTGAGCGGTTCCTTGCGAAATGCCTCACCGAAACAGTACAGCCCCTTCTTGAGCCTCACGATCGCCCCGCTGGCCAGCAGTCTGGTAATTTTGTCCCGGGGCTTGCGGTATCCTGCTAACGCGTCCAGCAGGACCTGGTAGTCAAAGACCTCGCCCTCAACGTTCCGTCGTAGCAGCGTCATGGCGTTCAACGGATTTCACCTCAATTGAAATCATAGTATGTCCATGAAACGTGGACATACTATGCGCTAAATTGGCAATTGTCAAGTCTTTCTTTGCTTATTTGAGGGTTCCGAACAACCGGTACAGGAGCATTAAAGCATATCTACGGGATCCACATCCACCACCACTCTCACCCCTGCCCTTGAAGAGATGCGTCCTGCCTTTTCCATTAACGCCCGGCTCAGACCGTGCAAAGGTCCTGGCTTCACCCCTTTAAGTAGAATGTGCCACCGGTATTGTTTCTGCAGCCTGGATAGAGGTGCGGCAACCGGGCCGAGGCGTTCCACATTGTCCCGATAAGTCCGGTTCTGTGACTGCAGGCCCTGGCAGATATCACCCATCTTCTGAGCATATTGAGCGGTTTGCTCCTTGTCCTTTCCTGCAATGAGAATATGTATCAGTCGGGAGAATGGTGGGTACTTCAATGTCCTTCGAAACTCGATTTCATGATCGTA
>JAFDFO010000334.1 GCA_019309815.1 Deltaproteobacteria bacterium | reverse complement strand
AAGAGCTAACTGCACGGCCTTCGAGCCAATCAACATCTATTGCCCAGATGGCACATCTGCTTTTCGGTTTTGCTCTGTTGATCGCGAAATATGCGGCCACATAAAAAGAGTATGTCCAATCAAGAAGACGTGTGGGTGCACCATTGTGTCGCATGATAGACAGCCACTCAAGGATGTCATTTGCTTTTGGCAGGCTTTCGATAAAATGCTGGGCCTGGCGTTTGAATTCACGGACTAACCGGTATTCAACGTTAGGAGTCTTCTTGAAATTAAAACCATCAATACGGCTCAAATTCCTTTCCAACGAAGTGCATAACTCCTTGTCTGCAGAATTTTCACCCCGGAAAGCCCAATCCCAGGTGGCCCAATTTGACGCATCGTAAAGGCTGACCAGGTCACCCCAGGTTGAAACCTGTCTGGTTTCATATATGTCTTGCCGTGTCTTTGTGTTCACCTTGCTCTCTCCTTATGTTTCCGAACCTGAAGATACATGGAATCCGGGACAATTGAAGCTCCCTGCAGCAAGCTGTGGGGTTAGCGCTGGCTGTTGCAGTTGATGGGGTCGATAATAGACATCCCCTATTTTATGGGGTTGTCGGGCATTTTCAGCTTTTGCAAATATTTTGTCTCCGGAAATAGCGCTTTGTCGTTTTTGAGGATGAATTGTTGTAGTTCTTTCTGCCCTTCGGTTATATGAATCGACGAAGACCATTTACCCTTTTTCACTTCACCGTTGAGGAAACCATTATCTATCCCTTTCTCGATCGCATCAGTGGTTATCATCGAGATGCCAAGCACCTCCTGATTCACGTTATACTTCACAAATATGTATCCCGGAGGCTCATTTGCCGGGGATAGATTCAGATATTTATTTCCCTCTAGCGAAGACGTGTGCCCGGAAAATTCTGAAGCCTCCAATTCCCAGTCTTTGTCAAAATCCAGCATAATCAATCGGAGCAGCTTTGATTTTTCATCTATGCCGATGTGGATATAACCCGACTCATTCTCAGCTTTCCAGAACCAGGTTCCTAGAATCGAGGAATCGATATTTTGTTCGGTGGGATTCGTGAGAGGATTGTCTGAATAAGGAACACAACCCAGTAATGAAACAACAATGATTGCTACAAAGAAATAACGCACAATGTCCCTCTCTTCCCGGGTTTGTGGGAGGCTCAAGATTCAGAATACAAACATTGAGCTTTTTGAGCCGCTCGCTTTTCAAGCTACTATGACATTATCTTGAATCTGGCTTGATAAGTGATGAATCGCAGACACTTTGTTCATAGTTGTTCAAGTTGACATCCTCCTCTTTGCCGTGGGGTATGTCACAAAGGCAAAAGTCTATGTTTGACAATATGCTTGGCAATCGACATGGCAATCAGTTGTAACCCCTACGGGCTGTTGTGAGCATCATACGGGAAGAGATATAGAGATAGGTGGTCTTTTTCCGCTTCAAGAAAAGGGGTCAGATCAATGAATGAGATACCATTTTCACTGCACACTTGATCTACAAAACCATTCATAACCTGCAAATGAGGGTCATTTAGCTGTATTGAATCCGGGATAAGGGCTATCAACACTTCGATCCCCTGGTGCTTCGCCGTCTTGGCAAAGTCCTGTAGTGTTTCTGAGAATGCAATAGACTTGTCTTGTTTGATTTCTCCCGACATGATCTTCCATATATTATGCTTATGCCCCGCTCCAAGATTCTTTTTTCTGTTCTCGATGGACTTCAAGTAGCCGCGTTCTCCAGAGGTACGGTAACGATATCTGTATTTGAACAAAGCATCTGCGTTCTTACAGAAGTTCCAGAGAGAAAAGTAGCTCATTACTCCACTCTCACCTTTAGAATCGAAAGGATTGTGTCCCTCATATCTCTCTTGTTGTTTATATGGCGGAATTGATTCGGCAAGGTCATCCGCAAACAATCCTACGATTACCAAATCAGGTTGATAAGGAATCACCTTTCTCTTGAGCACTTCATAGTACTGCCACATTTGGTAGTATATAACCCCACAGTTGATGACCTCACAAGCTATGCCTTTTCGATTTAGAATTTGTTCAAGTTGCTTGGGATAAGTGTCATCCAAATTTACTCCCATTCCAAATGTGAATGAATCCCCGATTACCATAATGCGATTGATCCCAGATCTTCTTCCAAGAAGTTGTTCAGGACCCCTGAAACTCGCAGAATTTATGCGGTAGGACTCACCTAGACTTCCTTTGCCAAACGATCCGGGGACAAGTTCCCAACCGAGAACGGATGATGCCTGATGAATCTGGCCCATTCCCGGCTTTGCAATTGGAGGACCCCAAACGCGTACGCCAGTTTCCACAACGAAGAAACCGAAGAGTAGTGATCCAAGCAAAAGAAGGG
>JAFDFO010000109.1 GCA_019309815.1 Deltaproteobacteria bacterium | reverse complement strand
TCTGCCGATTTCACCGGATCTTCTTTGTTGGTGGGCACTTGAAGTACCTTAGTACGTCGGCGCACCCACCGCCGCGAATCTCCGGCAAACTTGACAGACGGTGGATCAGGGGCAAGGCTCCCATACCGCTCTAGTCAAGTAGATATATAAAGGGGACGCTCGATCGACAGACCATCAGTTCATTTCCTCCTCGGCCCAGGTTTGAAACCCTGAAGTAAGCAAAAGAGCGACCGCGACCCCAATCACCATCAGAACCGTTCCACCCCTAAAGGCAAGGCTGAGGTGAAAGACATCGGTTATGATTCCTGCCAGAACAGGACCCATAAGCATCCCGAGACTGTGTCCCATGGTCAGGAGGGCCATGACAGAACCCATCGAGTCTGTTTTTCGACCGATGATCACGGTCATACCCATAACAGCGGGCACGGCAATCCCTCCCCCCACCCCAAATAGGAAGTTGCTTACAAAGAGCCCCCAGAACCCCTGCACGTAAACAAAGGAAAAGACAGCCGCTGCCGTCATGAGTCCCCCTGTTGCTATGAGAGCCCTCTTGTTAAATCGATCTGCTATTATGCCCATTGGGGTCTGCAGCAAACCGCTCGTGAGTACCCCCAGCATAACCAGGACGCCAATTGCCGAACTCGAAAGTCCGAATTGCGTGTGGGCAAACAGTGGCAGGAAGGCCCACACAAGTCCGATGCAGGCGGTATAAGTAAAACGAAAAAAGAAAAGGGCCGCGACAAATTTGTTTCTGATCAGGATTCTATAACGAAGCGGAGGCTTGGTCCGTTTCAGGGAGCTTTCCTGAGTGCGAGGCGGGAGAAAGATGAGACAGAGTAGGAACCCAACCAATGAAACGAGTCCCATACTCAGAAAGGCAGAGTGGATGCCAAAGGTGTCTTTGACCGTACCGCCCACAATCGGTCCGACACTCAGCCCGGCATAGAGGGAGACATTGAACAGGCCCATCATGAAACCTTCTTTGTTCCGGGGTGTGATCTCTCCGATATAGGCTTGGGCTACCGGAAGGATCATGGCTGATGCAATCCCTTGAATGAACCGGATCAGAATGAAAAAGTTCACATCTTTCGACGCGACATAGGCTATGGAGACCAGGAAATAGGCCAGAAGCCCAATTGTGAGAAAAGGCTTTCTCCCCTTCAGGTCTGATAGATGGCCGAAGTAAGGGAGAAAAATGGTTCTGGAAAGGGAAAACGCGCCAAAGATGAGACCAATATACAAGCCGCTTGCCCCCAGTTCATACGCGTATACAGGGAGCAGGGGAACGACCAGGCCTACGCCAAGTGTGACGGAAAAGACAGCCAGAAATAGGGTGCTAAATACCTTCTTGTTCATAGCCCTGCACAGATCGGTGCGCTATATTTGCCAATCGAAGCACCAAGTCCTTTGATTCATAAGTTCTATAACGAGATTATTTGGCCTTCGGCCGAGCTCAGTCGAGGGCCTCAGGACTTGCTGCATAGTCTGTCTCACCTTCGGGGTCAAGGGATTATGCTGGAGTGCCTCGATGCCGATTCTTGTGACGATACGGCCCGAAAGCGCAATATTAGCCAGCGATCAGACTCGCCAGAACACTTGTTTTCAATTGACGTTCCATAATCGACTTGTTAAGGTCGCCGCTCAAGCGTAGAAGCCGCCGGGCTTGTCTTCTCCGCGGTTCGGTATTGGATGGTTTGACGGGCTTATTTCCTGTGAGCCGTGTCCTGAGGGATGTTGGTGCTTCACAGTCCGCAAGTGTTCCGGGTGTTTCCAATCTAAGGAGGTCATATGAAGAATCACCACCTGCGCTCTGTGGTTGCTGTGTGCTTGGTCGTTTCTTTGTTAGGCTGTTCCATGTTGAAGGGTCGCAAGACCGTGCCGATGACGCTGGAAGACGTTGTCCGGCTTTCGAGTGAGGGCGAGACCCCGGAAGCCATTATCGAGAAACTCAAAGAGAGCAAAACAGCGGTTATGTTGAAGAGTGATCAAGTCATTGCCCTGACGGAGCAAGGGGTAGATTCTGAGGTGATCGATTATATGATCGTGTCTTACGTCGAAAGGGCAACGCGAAATGCGAAATGGAAGGCTGCAACAGTCGTCGCTATCACTGCGGCGATAACCTGTCTGCTGTGTCATGCTGAGAAAACTGACCAACATGGACAAGAAGAAGAGAACGCCGCCATTACCCTTTAACACCGGCCAGTTCTCTCGAATTGTTCACAAAATAGTAGAATCCGACCATTGGTTTCTTAGGAGATATTTTCTACCTTTCTTCCTGTCTGCCGCATTCGTCTTCATCCCTGTTTCGTCCCTCACTTATGCAACGAATCCTGGCGAATCGGGCAGTCGGGACAGCATGGGCAAGGCGCCTGTTGTCCTCAACATCGTTCCTGAAAAGAGTGGATTCGAGTGCGTTGCCTGTGTGGTCTGGTTCGTGTGCCTAACCGTTCGTATGTCGGTTACCGAGGGGGAATTCCAGACGATTCCTACAAATGTGAGCGGGAATTCAAAAGGTTTCATGACAATTTGCACTGACAGCCTTGAAACGATTAATGGACAGGTTGCAGAAAAGATCAAAAGGACTTATTTGGAAACAGAGAAGTATCCTGAAATTGGTTTCAGTCTCAATGACCTAAGAGGGGAACAGGATAGCGTCCTCCTTACGCAAAGGAATCGATTCAAGGCTTCAGGAACACTGAAACTGCATGGCGTTGAAAAGGAAATCGTTTTCTATCCGGAGATCTTCCTGGATGGTGATGTGATAGAGTTTAAGGGAGAAACCGTGGTAAGATTGACAGAGTTCAATATCAAGATTCCGCGCTTTATGGTTCTTAAGGTAAAAGATGAGATATCAATCCGTTTCAATGTTGCGTGGGATTACAGTCCGCTTATCAGGAACGTTTCGGTGGAAGTCGTTCAATGAGGTCCTGTCAAACGAGCTTGAGATGTTAGAGGCGCTGTGGAATTTGCAGCGATTCGGGCCATAGCCCGCCAGGGAATTGAGATCTCAAGCGAGAGGGATTTGTATGGAAGTACAAAATTACGGGGATTGCAACTCCTGTCATAAACGAGTCCCGGCGAGGACTGTCACAAGGGAAGAGCAGGTCTATCTCGTCAAGTCTTGCGAAGACTGCGGCGACACACAGACCCTTATCTCATCCGATGCTGCTCAGTACTTCAGGAAGCGTTCCTTAGACAGGCCCCATGATTACAGGGGTTGTTCCTTCGAGTGCTTGTCCTGCAAGCATCCCAAACCGCCGCAAACAATATTCCTTGACATTACGAATCAGTGCAACCTGAACTGTCCGATCTGCATAGCGAACGTTTCCGCCATGGGATTTCGTTATGAACCCCCAATGGAATACTTCGAAAAGATATTCAGTCACTTTGGACAGATGAACCCACGCCCCTCGATACAGTTGTTTGGTGGTGAACCGACAGTGCGAGAGGATCTTATCGATATCATTAACCTGGCATGGTCCTACGACGTTCGCCCGCGGGTTGTGACAAATGGGCTCCGGTTAGCAGACGAGGAGTATTGCAGGGAGCTTTTGTCAACCGGGGTCAGGATTCTCTTTTCATACGACGGTGCCGAGGTGGAAACCTATAGGCGATTGAGGAACAAGAGTAAGGCACTGGCCTTAAAGCTGAAGGCGCTGGAGAATATCAGGAAATATGCCAAGACCAAAATCACGCTCATGTATGTCGTTGCGGAGGGAATGAACGAAAACGAGTTGGACACCCTTTTTCAATTCGCGCATGATCGACGAGATTTCATCAGTGCCGTAGACTTCATCCCCATAGCACCCACATGGGTACCCGGCCGATTTGCAGATCTCGAATCAAACCGTATTACTATAGAGGACGTGGAAAGGTTTGTAGACAGGGCGTTCCCCAACGAACCGATGGAATTTCTGCCTGCCGGTGTCCTGGACGTGGACTTTTTTACGGAGTACTTTAAACTCCGGCGTACACCTTTTGCAGGAGTGCATCCAAATTGTGAAAGCGTAGGGCTCCTCGTGTCAAACGGAAAAGAGTATGTTCCATTTTCACACTACTTCAAGAAGTCACTCTTTGATGTGGCGAGACACGTCAGGCAAACCGAGGAAACAATCGTCAGGAGACTTGGTCCTATTACAAACGGTTGGTTGGGCAACACTTTGGAGAAGTTGGGGCTGCAAAGAGCGGTGAGCAACGTAGTGGTGTTTGCCCATGTGGGAAACGTTCTTTTCAGAGGTGTCAGGCTGGACCGGGTCCTGGGCGCCACAGGCCTTCCTGCTGTAGCAAAAGCCCTGAGGATCGTCACCATGATAGGTTGCGGACATAAAACAAAAGACGTAATGAGGGCGCACTCCCAGCTTCACACTGTGTTGCGCGTTATCGTGTTGCCTTTCGAAGATGATGCAAACCGTGAGAGCGCTCGACTTGAAAGGTGCGCAGCGGCTTTTGCCTATGTCGACCCCGAACTGGACAAGGTGCAAACCATACCCGTGTGTGCGTGGGGTCTGCACAAAAACCGAATGCTGGCAAAGGTCACGGAGCACTATGGACTGCGAACTAAAGGGGCCCACAAAGAGCGAACCTGATTGTGACCGTCTCAATGAAATCTTCCCAAAACCCGAATGATGCCACCCGAACGCACCGAGGCTCTATAGATTCCTCCCAAGGCCATATCAGAAGGTCTTTTCGGTATTTCTATGATCGTTTCGTCCGTCTTCACGGTAGTCCCAGGGAAATCGCCTGGGGGGCCGCGCTAGGCTTCTTTGTGGCTATGAGCCCCACGATGGGGATTCAGACATACATTGCCGTTCCTCTTGCCGCCCTTTTCAGGATCAGTAAAGTGGCAGCTGCCACAACCGTATGGCTTACCAACCCGTTGACAGCACCGTTTATTTACGGATTCAACTATATGGTAGGCGCAAAGCTGCTCGGCTATCCACTCAAGACCTCATTTACTTCAAACCCTTCATGGCAAACGTTGTGGTGTTCCGGCAAGTGTGTTTTTCTCGCCTTGACGGTAGGGGGAATTCTGACTGGGATGGTCGTAGGTGTGGCAGGCTATTTCTTGACTCTATCCATGGTCAAGGCTGCCCGAGAAAAAGCTCATCGACTCAAGATAAGACATAAGAAAGGGAAGTGAGGGGTGAGAATGGGTTCTAATAATGCTTTTCTGGTAAGCACTACCAATGTTATTCGTCTACTTCTTCTACCACTTCTTCTTCGTCTGTGACCAGTTGCCCCGAGTCACATGATATGCCGATTTTGTAAGACATCCCTGCAGCTCCGGGTTCAGCAAGTACCCATTTAACTTCCCCGGAAACCCTTTGCGGTTCTTTGAGGAAGAGTACTGCCTCGACTTTGGTTCCTGGGTTGATGAAACTCGTAGATTCTATTCTCATCCCACGTTTGCTGATTTCGACAGCTTTGACCTTTATCGTGGTCGTACCATACTTCAGCTCCGCAGCAGCATCAACCTTGTACCTCGCCTCTTCCCTTCTTTCCATGAATCAGATCTCCTCAACTCTTTATTGAGGCCTGTCAGGCTCATCGCCTGTCAAGCATGCTGCATGCGTTGTTACAGAGTTCTAATAGATGATAGTCAACAGGGCAAGACATAATGTTGAGGGCAGCATCTTTTTTCCCGCCTTCGCTGAAGCTTCCGCCTACGCTAAAGCTTCGGCGGACAAGTCGGCGGACGGTTCGACAGGCTCACCGCAGGCAAGCCGATCCTGCCACTACTGCTTCTCCCAGCGCAGGAGTTCAGTTACTTCACTGAGGGTGCTTCCCTCCTTGATCTCTTCACGGATTCGATTCTCTTTTTCCAACACGTCCATGCCGCGGTTGGCATATTCTGTTGCCATTGACTTTGGCAGAACCACGACCCCATCGTCGTCCCCGAGGATCCAGTCGCCATTTTCGACCCGTTGATTGCCCACTGTTATTGGCACACCAATCTCCCCAAAACCCTTTGGTTCGCCTGCATTGGGCATGATTAACCTGGCGAAGGCGGGAAACCCCAGTTGAGCAATGTCGAAGGTGTCGCGGATGGCGCCATCTATAACAACCCCTGCTACCCCTCTTTGCATAGCAGAGTGGGTAGCCAATTCTCCCCAGAGGGCCGGCCCAACACCGCCGGCATCAATCACGATTACATCTCCCTCTTCCGCAACTTCAATGGCTTCAACCGGTTTGGCCCAGTCTCCAGGGTAGGTCCTGACTGTGACTGCCTGACCCACCATCCTAATTCCTTTAAAGAGAGGACGAATACCCTCAAGGATGCCACCACGATGCAAGGCATCTGACAGGTTGGCAGCGGATACCTGCTCAAGGATTTTCCTGATCTCGGCCTCCGAACCCCTTTTGAAGAGCCTGGTAGGGACAGCGACCCTTTCCTCCATGGCTCTCTTAATAGTACCTGCGGCCTCTGCAGGATCAATCGCCTTGGTGATTGCACCACCCACAATCACGATTGATGCTCCCGCCTCGAGTGCACTGGACGCTGTCTCAGAATTGATCCCTCCTGCTACTCCGACAGGCAGGGAAACAGCTTCGGCCAGCCCGCGCAGGGCCTCAAAGGGGTCCTTTCCCTCCATTTGTTCGTCAATCGAACAATGCACCGTAATGTAGTCTGCTCCAAATTCCTCAATCTCCTGGCCACGAGACACAGGGTCATTGACCGCAATCAGGTCTGCAACGATCTTGGCCCCGTAGTTTTTTCCTGCCTGGATACATTCGCGAATCGTGGCGTCGCTGGCAGCACCTAGGACGTCGACGATATTCGCGCCGGCCTTGGCCGCGCTCTCGACTTCAATGCGGCCTGTATCCATGATCTTCATGTCAGCAACGAGGGTCACGTGGGGGAATAGACGCCTGAGCTCTCGAACGGCCTCGAGTCCCTCGCTTTTGATCAAGGGCGTGCCGACTTCCAGCCAATCCACGCCACCAGCAACCCCAGCCTGGGCACATTTGACAGCGCGCTTAAGATCAACAAAATCGAGGGCGAGTTGTAGAACAGGTTTCAT
>JAFDFO010000333.1 GCA_019309815.1 Deltaproteobacteria bacterium | reverse complement strand
ACCGGCTGTGCACTTCTAATAGTGCCACTTATTCCCCGTCAAAAGTCGAAAAATACGAAATAAATCATACTTTCTTCGTATTGACCCCCCTTTGATTGATTAGTAAAATCATAAGCGGTGCAAGGTCGTTTCATCTTTGACAGATGTTCTTCTCACTCTTACCTTAGTCTATGACGTCATGTCTTGGTCGGTGATTTGGCCCAAGCACCTGTTATTATGCGCTATCTGGGTGGTGCCTCGATTTGAGGGGGAATGTTGGGGCTTTCCCTTACTTATATGGGATAATGGCGTATAATTTGCATGAGTTATGATTGATTACGTGTTTGTATTGGCGTGACTGCGGATTTTACTGATTGGAAAGGGGACAACAATGCGTAACATAAGGCCTGTTCTGCTTGTTTTGGTTTATCTGGGCCTGATGGGGTACGTGGGAAGCACAACCTTCTCAATTGCGGGTCAGACAGACGTCCCGCATCAGACACATTTGGTCCTGCTCCGGGGGCCAGGCATGGGAGGAGATGCTTCCCCTTGTCTTAACTGCCACACGAGTGGCAGTCCAGGCACAGGTGATGTTGATTTGGATATCTGCAATAGCTGCCACAGCCCTGGTGGGGCATACGACGGCGTCAATGATCCCAATGTTGGGGCGTTAAACAACTGGGAGAATATTGGCTCTTCAGATAGTGCCAACGAATCAATGATCTATGACGGCAGTACCATGAGATCCGGAAAAGAGAAATGGTGTGCCACCTGTCACGATGAAGATAAATATTCACCTGAAAGCGGTGTGCTGGTCGACAACTTTGAAACGTACACCGATGACACAACCCTGAGGGCTGTCTGGGCGAGGCGCCAAGATGCCCAGAACCGATTCCTGGAGCCTCAGTCTACGGGTGTAACCGGCCCTGACGGGTCACAGTGCATGCGCGTAAAGCTTAACTGGGCCAATGACCTGACGTATGACTTCGGCTCAGTCTTCATAGACTATGTCCCATCTATTGACTTGACCGATATGGACGCTGTCAATCTTCACCTGAAGGTCAGCGACCCTTCAAAGATCGACAAGATCAAGATTCAGTTGATATATGGAGAACCGGTCACCATTTACTCGGCTGTTGTGAACGGCTATCAGCTGAGCACCGGCGGTGATGGCTGGACCAAGTTTAGGCTGCCCCGGGCAAGTTTCACTGACACGACCTGGGGTTTGGTCGACAAGATTCGAATTCGTATCTTGGAAAACGACCCAGATGGAGGCCATCTCGAGTACGTATACTTTGACAACATCTATTTTAGCAAAGGAGGTCCGAACGTCCTCGGCGATAACCAGACTTACGGTTACTATGTAACAGGACACAACTTTCGTAATTGTACATGGTGTCATGACGCTAGTAGCGACCATCTTGACGGCGAAAGCTTGCCAACTCTTGAATACGTCAAGAACACCCCTAATCCGACCAACTTCAGGTTTTATGATGATCCTGCCAAGCAGCTGAGGTTGCCCTACAACTATTATAATACGACTGACTACAACAACCAGGACTTCGCCCTTTGCTATTGGTGTCACAGTGAGACCAACCTTATCGGCGACTCATGGGGAGGCGGTACCAATTTTAAGGACAGAAACGTGGGTACCTGTGGAATGGCGAAGAATTATCACTACACGCATGTGTATAATTTTGCGGACGATCAGTGGCCACAGACGTGCATCCACTGCCACGACCCCCACGGTCAGCTCAATCCCGCCATGACACGCAAGGACATGGGCGATGCCCTTGTCTTTGATGAAAATGGTTGTGAGATTACTGATGAAGACGATCGGCATGACCCCGCAATGAATAAGGGGCTGGCACTGCAATCGAACATACTTCAACTTGCGGACGGGCCAACATGCGACTCCTGCCATTATCCAGACAACGTGTACCCGCCCAACGAACCACCGTGCGACCCAGGGGACAATCCTTACACGCCCGCAGACTGCCTGAATGACGGGTCTTATCTCAGGCCGTATGAAGTTCTTCCTCATACAGGAGGAATGAAGATTGGCTCCGACTGTTTTACGGCAGGGTGCCACACGGCCAGTCAAAACCATGCCACCCACTTTGTTAATGACAAGGGCCCTCGCATACCACAGGATGAAGACGGATGTTACTACTGTCATGCTGACGCCAGCGTGCAATGTGCAGATAGCGCACGATTTAAGAACGTTGAAAATCCTGAGGGGCCACCTCTGTCTTTGGATGACACGACCGTATGCGATTCATGTCACAGCCGGGGTGGGGCTTAGACGGACTTAACCATGGCATAGGCTGTTTTAGCCCTACTGGCAGCCAAGAGGAAGACGGCATGACCGTCAAATCCGGTGAAATATTGGCTGTGTTTTGACA